>NZ_JBEZXU010000032.1:0-126252 GCF_040638175.1 Actinoplanes sp. NPDC026670 | reverse complement strand
AGGTCATCACCGCAGACGTCGACATCCGGCTCAAGCAGATCATCCGCGAGGTCTGCGGCGAGCGGAACGCACCCATCATCGAGCTGGAGACCATGCCCGACCAGGTGCAACTGCTGGTCACCTGCGCCCCCCAGTCCGGCATCCACCGCCTGGTCAAGCAGATCAAGGGCCGTTCCTCGCGGCTCCTCCGACAGGAGTTCCCCGAGGTCCGGACCCGTATTCCGACTCTGTGGACCAACAGCTACCCCGTCGCCACCGTCGGCGGCGCAACCCTGGAGACCGTGAAGAAGGAAGAAGTATGTGGAGAACCAGCGCAACGTCTGATCAGACGCCCATCCGCCTTGTTGGCGGATGGGCTATCCCTGACCTGCTCCGCAGGAAATCCGATTCCTCCCCAAGGCTAAAGCCGGGGGTTTCCACGGAGGCCTCTCGATGAAGACCGACATCCTCCCGGCCTCGACCACGATCAGCCTCGCCGTCGACCCCGACCCGGGCCGGGCCGTGGCCTGGCTCGCGGCCCGCCAGATCCGGCGAGGCGGGCTGATCCTCATCGGCTTGGCCGCGGGTATGACCGCACTGGTGGTCGGCACCTACGGGCAGGTGATGGCCGACCCGGCGGCGGCCGGCAGCCTGAAGGCACTGGCCGGCAACCCGGCGATCCGCACCCTGTTCGGCGCACCCGTCGGCCTCGACACCGCCGGCGGCTTCACGGTGTGGCGGATCGGTACCGTCTTCGCCGTGTTCCTCGGGGTCTGGTCGATCCTCGCCACGACCCGGATCACCCGTGGCGAGGAGGACGCCGGCCGCTGGGACGTGCTGCTGGCAGGCCGCCTGCCGTTGCCTGCCGCCCTGATCCGTCATCTGGCGGCGGTGATGGTGGTGTCCGCGGCGGCCGCAGCGGCGATCACGGCTGTGCTGCTGGCCGCCGGGACACCGGCGGCCGGCGCGATCGTCCACGGCGTGGGTACCGGGCTGCTGGGAATGTTCTTCGCCGCGGTCGCCGCCGCTACCGCCCAGATCTTCCCCGCACGGGCGCCCGCGACAGGTACGGCCATCGCGGTGCTGGGCGCCGGGCTGCTGGCCCGGATGATCGGCGACGGCGTCACCGCTCTGAGCTGGCTGCACTGGCTGTCGCCGTTCGGGCTGCTCGCGCTCAGCGGCCCGTATGTGCAGAATCACGTCGCGCCGCTGTTGCTGCTGGTCGCCGCCGCCGTGGTCGTCACCGTCGCGGCGCTGGCCGCGGCGGGCCGACGTGACGTCCAGGGCGGTCTGCTCGCGCCTGCGGCCGGGCGCCGCCCTCGCACGCGCCTGCTGGCCGGGGTGGGGACGTTCGCGATCCGGCGAGGGCTACGGCCGCTGGCCGGCTGGATGATCGGTGTCGGCGCCTACTACCTGCTGATCGGGTTGACGGCGGTCTCGGTCACCGACTTCCTGAGCGACAACCCGCACCTGGCCGGTCAGGCAGCCCAGGCCGGATTCGACGGGTTGGGGGGCATCTCCGGGTTCGCGGCGACCCTGTTCGCGCTCCTGGCCATGCCGGCCGGGGTGTTCACCGCGGTCCGGATGGGCGCGTTCGTCGCGGCCGAAACCGATCGTCGGCTGACTCTGCTGCAGAGCCGGCCGGTCACCCGGCTCCAGCTGCTCGGTGCGGAGACCGTCACCACGGCGGTGAACGCGACGGTCCTTGTCACGGTCGCGGGATCGCTCACCTGGGCCGGTGTCGTCGCCATGGGCGGTGACCTCGCCGTGGACGCGGCGCTGCGGGGCGTGTGGAACGTCCTGCCGATCGTGCTGCTGAGCCTCGGCGCCGCCGTGCTCGCGGTCGGCTGGGTGCCCCGTTGGACCGGACTGTTCGGTAGCCTTCCCGGCGTCGGCGGCTTCCTGCTCCTGGTCGTCGCCGAGAGCATCGCCGCCCCGCGCTGGGTCCGTGACATCTCGCCGTTCGCGCATCTGGCACCGGTCCCGTTGACCGGTCCCGACATGACGGCCACGACGGTCATGCTTGCGGCTGCGGCCGTGTTGACCGTCATCGGTGCCGTCGGCTATCACCGCCGGGACCTGATCTGAACGTTCGGGGTAACCTGTTCGGCCAGCGGTGAAGCCAGCCCGGCTGGTCCTGACCGGCTCGTCAGTAGTGCCGTGGGAAGGCCGCCCCGAGGCGGTGTTCCCACGGCTTCGCACACCGAGGGGTCAATGGCTCGTCGTCACGGTGCCTCGCCGGCGATGCGTACCGCGCGCAGGATCACGTCGGTGACGTGGTGAGTGCTGATCGCGCCGGCGGGTCGGGGACGCGTCTCGTGCACGTCGACCCGCCACGCCTTGGATTGCTCGAGTGCGGCGAGGATGTCGTCGACGCCGACGTAAGCGTCCGGGTCGTACATCAGTGTCTGTTGTGCGGGGTCGTGGTGTTCCCGTACGGATGTCAGATCGTGTCCGACGACGAGCAGCGTGCCGCCCACCGCGACGGCTGCGAGCAGGTTGCGCAGGCCACGCCGGTCGGGCGTGCGGTGGAACGAGCCGTACTGCAACGACACGAGGTCGTAGGTCTCGTCACCGTAAGGGGTCACGTCGTTGGCGTCGCACCGGAGGGTGCGTACGTCGAGTCCCCGCCGCTCGGCTTCGGTGTGGATCCTGGCCAGCGCGTTGCCGGCGATGTCGGTGGCGGTCACCTGCCAGCCGCGCTCGGCGAGCCAGAGCGCGTCGGCGCCCTCACCGGCGCCGACGTCCAGCGCGCGTCCGGCCGGGAGCCCGGCGGCCTCGGCGGTCAGCGTGCCGTTCGGGTTCGCGCTCCACATCCGTTCGGCTCCGGCGTAGCGTGCGTCCCATTCCTGCTGCCACCCGGACGGGCGGGCGTGGGCGGCGATGTCCTCGGCGGCCAGGCTGAACGCGACCTGGGCGCCGACGAACGCGCCGTGCGCGGCCGCCGCGATGACCTGGTGCCCGGCGCCGGTGAGGCTCCCGGCGGCGAAGAACCCGTCGACGGACGTACGGCCGGTGGGGTCCGCCGCGACGACCTCGCCGAGCCCGCTCGGGTGGGGTGCCATGGCGACGTCGAGGCCGCGGAACACCTCGGTGCGGGGATGGAACGCCGTACCCGTGAGCACGGCGTCCGCCGGCAGGCTGCGCCCGTCCTCGAGCTCGACGGACAGCGGTGCGTCCGAGCCGTCGGTCACCCGCCCGACCCGGGCGGTGAGCACGGGGACGCCCGATGCCGCGAGCGCGTCGGCAGCAGCCTGGTCGATGCCGGTGGCGTCGTGGAGCACGATGGTGAGCCGCTCGGTCAGGTGGCGCATGAGTGAGGCGGGGTGCAGGCCGATCGGTGTGCTGACGATGTGCACGACACGCTCGTCACGTACCTCGAAGCCGTGGCAGAACGGGCAGTGCACGACCTGACGGCCCCATCGTTCGGCGAGCCCTGGGATGTCGGGCAGGTCGTCGGCCACCCCGGTGGCGGCGACGACCCGGCGGGCGACGAGCCCGTGCCCGCCGGTCAGATCCAGGTGGAAGCCGTCGTCCTTGCGGCGGACCTCCACGACCCGGCCGGCTAGGATCTCGCCCCCGAAGCTGCGCACCTCCTCGCGGCCGACGGCGCGCATCTCGGCGGGCGGTGTGCCCTCCCGGCCGAGGTAGCCGTGCATGTGTTCGGCGGGGGCGTTCTGCGGTGTGTCGTCGTCGATGACGATGACGGACCGCCGCTGCCGGGTGAGTTGCAGGGCGGCGGCCAGGCCAGCCGCTGATCCGCCGATCACGGCGACATCGCAGTGCCGGACGAGGATGCGTCCCGTGTTGTTGTCGTGTGTCTCCGTCATGATGACCAGCCTAGGCACGACTTTCAGAAACTGACAGGAGCCTTGCGGAATTCGCAAGACGTGGGAGAGTAGGAGCCGTGACTGACTCAGACGCCGTGGAGAAGATGGTTCGCGCCCGCCTCCGGAGCTACCGGACCACCCTCGGGTATTCGCTCGACGAGCTCGCCGGGCGGGCGAACCTCAGCGCGTCGACGATCAGCCGGGTGGAGACGGGCAAGCGGGCGCTGAGCCTCGACGTGCTTCTCCCGCTCGCGAACGCGCTGCGGCTCAGCCTGGACGTGCTCTTCGAGTCCGTCGTCGACGAGGACGTCGTGATCCGGCCGGTGCAGCACCGATCAGCGTCCATGACGACGTGGCAACTCAATCGCATCGACGGGCGCACCATAGCCGTGAAGACCCGGCTCGAACCCGAGGAACTGCCACCGGCGCAGCGGGTGCACCCGGGCCACGACTGGTTCTTCGTGCTCGAGGGCCGGGTGCTGCTGTGGCTCGGCGACCGCCGGATCGAGGTCCTCGCAGGCGAGGCCGCCGAGTTCTCGACGATGACCCCGCACGCCAAGACCGCGCTCGGCGGGCCGGCCGAGCTGATCGAGGTGTTCGACCGCGAGGGGGAGCGCGCGCACGTACACCACTGACCCCTACTCGCTTCCGAAGTGGCGCCGGGGCAGCCCGCGCGCGGCCCTGCTCACCAACTGGTCGGCGTGCAGCGGCTGCCCTCGCCCGCAGGCTCCAGCTGAAGCGTCGCGTGATCGATGTGGAAGTCCTCGTGCAAGGTCTCCCGAGCCTCCGACAACACCGTCCCCAGCTCGGCACTCGGATCCAGGCTCAGGTGGGCCGATGCCACGTCCATGCCCTCGGTGAGGGTCCAGACATGCAGATCGTGCACGTCGTGGACACCCGGCACGGCGGCCAGGCGTTCCCGGACCTCGGCGACGTCGAGATGTTCGGGCGCGGCCTGCACCAGGATGCGGACCGCGGAGCGGCCCAGCGCGAAGGTCCGCGGCAGGATCATCAGGGCGACCAGGACGGCGACGATCGGATCCGCGTACGTCCAGCCGGTCACCCCGATGATCAGCGCTGCCAGGATGACGCCGGCCGAGCCGATCAGGTCGCCGAGGACTTCCAGATGCGCGCCGCGTACGCCGATGTTCTCCTTGGCGCCGGACCGCAGGAGCGCGAAGGCGGCCAGGTTGGCGAGGAGACCGCCGACCGCGACCGCCAGCATCCAGCCGGCCGGCACGTGCGGCGGGTCGGTGAACCGGCGTGCCGCGTGGATCAGCACGAAGCCGGCGACGCCGGTGAGCAGGGCCGCGTTGGCCAGCGCGGCGAGCACCTCCAGCCGGTAGAGCCCGTAGGTGCGTCCGGAGTCGGTCCCGGCCCGGCGAGCGGCCGTGAGCGCTGCCAGGGTCATCGCGATGGCGAGTACGTCGGTGAACATGTGACCGGCGTCGGAGAGCAGCGCGAGCGATCCGGTGGTGATCGCGGCAGCCGTCTCGGCGAGCATGAAGACAGTCAGCAGCACGGCCACCCACCAGAGGCGGCGCCGATGCCGGCCACCCTCCTTGAAGAAGGCATGAGTCCCGTGGTTGTGGCCGGCTCCCATGCGGTACACCCTTCCGCTCCACGTCGGGCCGACGCCGAACTATGCAGACATTGTCATCGCCGAGACGTCCGATATAGAACATAAACAGTATAACTATAATGAACGTAACAATATTCTGGCTAAGTGACATAAGCGGCGTTTCGACAAGGACCATCGAGAGAGGCGGCGCTGAGTGCCGGGGTTTCCCGGTGGTCCTCGTCAAAGGTCAGGCGCCGAGCGTGACGGTCAGCGTGTCCGCGTTGGTGCGGAACACGCCGAGCAGGTCGATGTCGCCGCGTTCGCCGCCTTCTGGCGGCAGCAGGAACAAGCGGCCGGGTGGCGGGTCAGGGATGGTCGGCGTGGCTGAGCCGCAGCATGCGGGAGACGCACGACGGGCAGTCGGCCGGTTCGGGAAAGTCGACGCGGCGCAGCGCCGGCGTGGACAGGGTGATGCCGTGCCGGTCCAGGCGCACCGGGGCGAGCCGGTCGGACGGGGTGCCGGTCAGCGGGGCGAGGTCGGTGCAGTGGTGCCGCCGCAGGTCGTCCAGCAGTTCGCGTTCGATCGGGTGCAGCGGGTCGGGCACGGCGGCCCGGAAGCCGGCGGCGCTGATCAGTGTCCGGGATTCGTGGTCGTGGACGAGAACGTCGAGGCGCAGGTGGTAGAGGCGCAGGCCGGCGCCGAGGTCGAGGAGATCGGCCAGGGGGTTCACCTCGGCGAAGGCGAGCGCTGCGGCTCGCTGGCCGGGGGCCGGCACCGGGTGCAGCCGCCCGCAGGCGCGGGCCCGGCCGAGCCACGGCGACTCCGGGAAAGGGCGTTCGTCCTTGGCGCTGAGCACGGCGTGGGTGCCCTCCCACGTCGTGCTCAGCGCCCGGCCCGTCGGGGTGTCGTCGTAGGCGGCGATCAGGATGTCGCCGGCGATCGTGGTGGCGTGGGTCGCCGGATGACTGACGAAACCCGGAGCGATCGACAACCGGCCCGGTAGGTGCCCGGCCAACAGCGTGCGGCAGACCTCGTTGGGTGCGGCGAACACGTCGACTCCTCCGTAGGTAGGTTAGGCAAGCCTAACCTAACTACTTGGAAAGGGTGCAACCCTGTGGGCCGTCAGACAGGCGCACCCTCGGCGAGAGCCTGACGTAGTGCGAGGCGGTGGCGGCGGCGGATCTCGGCCTGGCCGAACGCGCGGTGCTCCTCGTCGGTCTCCGGCAGGAGCACCGGCACCGGCCTCGGTTGTCCGTCCTCGTCGACCGCGACCATGACCAGATGCGAGGTGGCGACGGCGACCTGCGGGACGGCACGATCCCAGCGATCGGCGGTGACCTTGACGGCGACCTCCATGGAACTGCGGCCGGCCCAGGTGATCCGGGCGTCGACGTGGACGATGTCGCCGACGCGGACGGCTTTCAGGAACAGCGTCTCGTCCATGGCGGCGCTGACCGCCGGGCCGTCGGAATGGCGGGAGGCGACGACGCCCGCGGCGGAATCGATCAGGTTGAGGATGCGGCCGCCGTGGACCGTACCCATCAGGTTGGTGTGGTGTTGATCCATGATCTGCGACAGGGTGAGCTGGGAGTCTGACGGCGTCCGGCCGGGCTGGGTCATCGCTGTGCGTTTCCGTTCGGGGTGTGGCACCCGCGAGCGGACACGGCGGACAGCACCTCCCGGGGATCCCGGGCGGTGGTACGCACGTGCGGCCGTCCGTGTGCGCTCAGGTGACGGGTTCACCGCCTACCGCGGGTCGAGCCGACCGTAGGCGGCGAGGAGGCGTTCCACGGCTTGGGCGGGTGTGAGCGAGCCGTCGCGGATCTGCTGTTCGGCGGTGCCGGCGGCCGAGCGGACGTCGGAGTCGGCCAGGAACCGGCTGAGGACGGCGTCCCGGGCCATCGCCCACATCCAGCTGATCTGCTGGTCGTTGCGGCGCCGGGTCAGGTCGCCGTTCTCCTCGAGCGTCTTGCGATGGGCCGTGAGCTGGGCCCACACCTCCGCCACACCGGTGCCGGCCGCGCCGCTGCAGGTGAGGACCGGGGTGGTCCAAGCGGCGGGGGAGCCGCCGATCAGCCGTAGTGCGCCGGCCAGTTCGCGGGCGGCGCGTTTGGCGTCGGCCTCGTGCGGACCGTCGGCCTTGTTGACGGCGATGACGTCGGCGATCTCGAGGATGCCCTTCTTGATGCCCTGGAGCTGGTCGCCGGTACGGGCCAGGGCGAGCAGGAGAAACGTGTCGACCATGTCGGCCACGGTGGTCTCGGACTGGCCGACGCCGACGGTCTCCACGATGACGATGTCGTAGCCCGCCGCCTCGACCACGACGATGGCTTCCCGGGTCGCTTTGGCGACGCCACCGAGGGTCCCGGCGGTCGGCGACGGACGGACGTAGGCGGCCGGGTCGGCGGCCAGCCGGGCCATGCGGGTCTTGTCACCGAGGATGCTGCCGCGGCTGCGGGTCGACGACGGGTCGACGGCCAGCACCGCGACCCGGTGACCGGCCGCGGTGAGGTCGCTGCCCAGCGCGTCGATGAACGTCGACTTGCCGACGCCGGGGACACCGCTGATGCCGATGCGGTGCGACCGCCCGGCGTCGGGGGTGAGCATGGTCAGCAACTGCTGAGCTTCGGCCTGGTGGTCGGCGCGAGTGGATTCGACCAGGGTGATCGCCCGGGCCACCCAGGCCGGGGTCCGGGCCCGGACCCCGGCCGCCATCGCCTCGAGGTCGAGGGGAGCGCGGGCCATCACGCCAGCCGGGCGGACAGTTCGGCGAGCAGGTCGATCGCGGCGTCGGCGAGGACGGTGCCGGGCGGGAAGATCGCCGACGCGCCCGCCTCCCGCAGGGCGTCGTAGTCCTGGGGCGGGATGACCCCACCGGCGATGATCATGATGTCGGGGCGGCCCTGGGCGTTCAGCTCGTCGCGCAGCGCGGGCACCAGCGTCAGGTGGCCGGCGGCGAGGGAGTTGACGCCGACGATGTGCACGTCGGCCTCGACGGCCTGGCGGGCGACCTCGGCCGGGGTGGCGAACAACGGGCCGACGTCGACGTCGAAGCCGAGGTCGGCGAACGCGGTGGCGACCACTTTCTGCCCGCGGTCGTGGCCGTCCTGGCCCATCTTGGCGACCAGGATCCGCGGCTGGCGGCCCTCGGTCTCGGCGAACGCGGCGGTGGCGGCCCGCGCTCGTTCGATGTTGCTCACCTGCCCGGCCTCCTGGCGATAGACACCGGAGATGGTACGGATCCGCGCGGTGTGCCGTCCGTAGACCTTCTCCAGCGCGTCGGAGATCTCCCCGACGGTGGCTTTGGCGCGGGCGGCGTCGACGGCCAGCGCCAGCAGGTTCTGCCCGGTCCCGCCGGCCGCCGTGGTCAGGGCGTCGAGGGCGGCCCGGCAGGTGACGTCGTCGCGTTCGGCCCGGAGCCTGCGTAGTTTGGCGATCTGGCTGGCCCGTACCGCCGCGTTGTCGACCTTGAGAACGTCGATCGGTTCGTCGGCGGCGGGCCGGTACTTGTTGACGCCGATGACCGGCTGGCGGCCGGAGTCGATGCGGGCCTGGGTGCGGGCCGCGGCCTCCTCGATGCGCATCTTGGGGATGCCCTCGTCGATGGCGCGGGCCATGCCGCCGGCCGCTTCGACCTCGGTGATGTGTTCCCAGGCGCGGGTGGCCAGGTCGTGGGTGAGGCGTTCGACGTAGGCGCTGCCGCCCCACGGGTCGACGACCCGGGTGGTGCCGGACTCCTGCTGGATCAGCAGTTGGGTGTTGCGGGCGATCCGGGCGGAGAAGTCGGTCGGCAGGGCGAGGGCCTCGTCGAGGGCGTTGGTGTGCAGCGACTGGGTGTGGCCCTGGGTGGCGGCCATCGCCTCGATGCACGTACGCATGACGTTGTTGTAGACGTCCTGCGCGGTCAGTGACCAGCCGGAGGTCTGGCAGTGTGCCCGCAGGCTCAGCGACCGGGGATCCTTGGGCCCGAACTCGCGGACCAGTTTGGCCCACAGCAGCCGGCCGGCCCGGAGTTTGGCGATCTCCATGAAGAAGTTCATGCCGACGGCCCAGAAGAACGACAGCCGTGGCGCGAACGCGTCGATGTCGAGCCCGGCGTCGCGGCCGGCCCGCAGGTACTCCACGCCGTCGGCGAGGGTGTACGCCAGCTCCAGGTCGGCGGTCGCCCCGGCTTCCTGGATGTGGTAGCCGGAGATGGAGATCGAGTTGAACCGCGGCATCCGCTGTGAGGTGAACGCGAAGATGTCGGAGATGATCCGCATCGACGGCGCCGGCGGGTAGATGTAGGTGTTGCGGACCATGAACTCTTTGAGGATGTCGTTCTGGATCGTGCCGGGCAGCTGCTCCGGGGCGACCCCCTGCTCCTCACCGGCCACGATGTAGAGCGCGAGGACCGGCAGCACGGCGCCGTTCATCGTCATCGACACGCTCATCCGGTCCAGGGGGATGCCCTCGAACAGTTGCCGCATGTCGTAGATGGAGTCGATGGCGACCCCGGCCATCCCGACGTCGCCGGTGACCCGCGGGTGGTCGGAGTCGTAGCCGCGGTGGGTGGGCAGGTCGAACGCGACCGACAGGCCCTTCTGCCCGGCGGCGAGGTTACGGCGGTAGAAGGCGTTGGACTCCTCGGCGGTGGAGAAACCGGCGTACTGGCGGATGGTCCACGGCTGGTTGACATACATCGTCGGGTACGGGCCCCGCAGGTACGGGGCGATCCCCGGGTAGCCGTTCAGGAAGTCGAGCCCGGCCAGGTCGGCGGCGGTGTAGAGCGGCGGCACGGCGATGCCCTCGGGGGTGTGCCAGGTCAGCTCGTCGGCGGCCTGCCACGCCTCCTGCTCGCCCGGTTCGGGTTGCGGGCCGGTCAGTTTCGCCGTGGAGAAGTCGGGGATCATCACTGCACTCCGAGGTCGGTCAGGACGGTGTCGAGCACGGCGACGGCGTCGCATCCGGCGTGGATGTGGCCGTCGATACCGGGATGGTCGCCGCGTCCGGCCAGCAGCACCCGCCGGGCGCCGGCCTCCCGGAACTGCCCGGCCGCCACGGGCGCCTGTTCGGCGTACAACTTGTCCGGGCCGCACACACAGGCCACCGGCGACCCGGCTTCGGTGGTGACCGCGATGCCGCCGGCGGCGAACAGATTGGTCGCGAAAGTGACCCGCGGCCCGTACGCGGCAGGCGATCCGAGCGTGGCCAGCGAGACCGTCGGGCGGGCGCCGGTCGCCGCCAGGTGGGCGTCGCTGCGGTCGCGGAGCCGTTCGAAAGCCTCCGCATATCGATGCCGCGGCAGGCCGCCGCCGGCCGGTTCCGGTGCGGGCTTGCGGCGGGGCGATTCCTCGGCCAGGTTGGGGAATTCGCTGACGCCGGTGATCGGATCGCGGCGGTGTGCGATGTCGGTTTCGCGCTGCTGCCAGGTCGCGGCGAGCCGGTCGGCGATCAGGCCGTTGCCGAGCGCGGTGGTGATGCCGCCGGCCTGCTCGATGCCGGTGAACCACTCCCAGGCCTGGTGGGCGAGGTCGTCGGTGTAGCGCTCGACGAACCAGGATCCGCCGGCCGGGTCGAGGACCCGCGCCACGTGTGCTTCCTCGACGAGCAGGATCTGGGTGTTGCGGGCCAGCCGGCGGGCGAAGCCGTCGGGGGAGCCGAGCCGGTGGTCGAACGGGAGAACGGTGACCGCCCGGGCGCCGCCGACCCCGGCGGCGAACGTGGCGAGCGTGGTGCGCAGCAGGTTCACCCACGGGTCGCGGGCGGTCATCATGGCCGCCGAGGTCACCGCGTGCTGGTGCTGCCCGCCGGCGTCGGCGGCCCCGCACATCTGCGCGATCCGCGCCCAGATGCGGCGTGCGGCCCGCAGCTTGGCGATCGTGGCGAACTGGTCGGCGGTGGCCGCGTACCGGAATTCGAGCTGGCTCATTGCTGTCGTGACGGGTAGTCCCGCGCCGGTGAGCGCCCGCAGGTATGCGACGCCGGTGGCGGCGGCGCAGCCGAGTTCTTCGGCGTCCGAGCCGCCGGCGTCGTGGTAGACCGTCGCGTCGATCGTGATCGCCCGGATGCCCGGCGCGTCGGCGGCACAACGGCCCGCGAGCGCGGCGGCCTCGGCGAGTGAACCGGGTTCGCTGGTGCGGGCCTGCCAGCCGATCGGGTCGGCGCCGAACCCACCACTCGCCGTGCCCGGGTCGACTCCGCGGGCGCCCAGTAGTGCGAACCAGGCGTCGGCGGCCGCGGTGAACTGGGGCCCGGGGTCGAGGACCACGGGGGCCAGATCGAGGTAGACGCCGGCGAGGGCGTCGGGCAGGGCGTCCAGCGGCAGTGACGGGCCGCCGACGGCCAGCCACAGCGAGGTCACCCCGTTCTCGAGGTCGTCGAGGGCTGCCTCGCGGATCTCCTTCGGGTCCGCGCCGGCGTGCCGCTGACGAACGTCCCAGCCGGTGCCCATCGCGTGCGCCGGGTGGGCGCCCCGTACGTACGGGAAGCGGCCGGGAACACCGGTCGGGCCGGCCGGTGTGCTGTCGGCGGTGTGCAGTGCCGCGATCCGCAGCCCGTCGTGGGTGTGGGCGGCGAGCAGGTCGTCCACCCGTTCCGGTGTGGTGTCGTCGGCAGCGGCGCCGGATCGGCGCAACGCGGCCAGCGCCAGCCTGCGCCACTGCTCCTCGGTCGCCGTGGGGAAGTCCGCCCCCAGCGTCAGCTCGTCAGACACGATTCCCCTTCCTGCGCGCACATGATCAGATTCGGGTGCGACACCGACCGGCGTCCAGTGGCGCAACTTGCGTAATTTCCACCACCTGGGCTGCAAAACTGCAAACCTTGCGAACTCTGTGAGTGTTATCTTCGCAGAATGTCCGGCGCCGCGAAGCTCTACGCGTACGGCAAGGTGCGCCGCCTGCGGCGTGAGCACGGCATCACCCAGGCCGAGCTGGCACGCCGGCTGGACATCTCGACCAGCTACCTCAACCAGATCGAGAACAGTCAGCGCACCCTGACCGCGGCCGTCCTGCTGCGCCTGGCCGAGGTTTTCGCGGTCGACCCGGAATTCTTCAGCGACACCGACAACGAACGTCTCGGCGCCGACGTCCGCACCGCCCTGGCCGACGAGGCGAGTGGCGTCGCCGTCGACCCGGCCGAGGCCGCCGAGCTGATCCGCGACCATCCGGCTGCCGCCCGCGCCCTGGTCGCGTTGCACCGTCGCTACCGTGACGCCGCCGACCGGGTCGCCGCCCTCGCCTCGCCGGGTGAACCGGTGTCCGGGCTCGCCGAACCCCACGACGCGGTCCGTGACTTCTTCTACAGCAACTTCAACTACTTCGACGCCCTCGACATTGCCGCTGAGCAACTCGCCACACACCTGCGGACCAGGCCCGGTCACGCCGCCGAGACGTTGAGCCGGTACCTGCTCGCCACCTACGACGTCCGGGTCCTCACCATGCCACCCGGCTCCGTCGAGCTTCGCCGGTACGACCCGGTGACCCAGGTGCTGCACCTGTCGGCCAACTACACCGACAGCCAGCGGGCCTTCCAGCTCGCCACTCAGCTGGCGTTCCTCGCCCACGGCGAGCTGATCACCGCTCTGGCCGCCGGGGCCGGTCCCGGGGCGGCCGCCGACCTGGCGCGCATCGGCCTCGGCAACTACTTCGCCGGCGCCCTGCTCATGCCCTACACCGACTTCCACCACACCGCCGAGCAACTGCGCTACGACGTCGAGCTGCTCGCCGGACACTACGGCGTCAGTTTCGAGACCGCCTGCCACCGGCTCAGCACCCTGCAACGGCCGATGCTGCGCGGGGTGCCGTTCGCGTTCCTGCGCGTCGACCGGGCCGGCAACATCTCCAAACGGCAGTCGGCCACCGACTTCCACTTCTCGCGGCTGGGTGGCACCTGCCCGTTGTGGGTCATCTACGAGGCGTTCAGCTCACCGGGCCGGATCCTGACCCAGGTCGCTGAGATGCCCGACGGGAAACGCTACTTCTGGCTGGCCCGCACGGTCGTGCACGGCGGCCGGGGCCACCACAGCCCGCGCGCCACCTTCGCGGTGGCGCTGGGCTGCGAGCTGCGGCACGCCGGCCGGCTCGTCTACAGCGACGGCCTCGCCCTCGACGACCCGCGCGCGGCCACCCCGATCGGGCTGGGCTGCCGCATCTGCGAGCGCCGGGACTGCGCCCAGCGGGCCCGGCCGCCGGCGGCCGGGCAGCTGCTCGTCGACGAGAACCGGCAGACCGTCATCCCGTATGCGGTGGACCAGCGTTGAGTAGCGTCTGCTGGACCACCGGGTGCCCGTGTTCCAGGTCGTACCGGTACCGGTAGACGGCGAGCACGAGGTCGCGTACCGAAGCCGGCCGGGGCGACGGTGAGGTGATCAGCCGCAGCGGATGCGGATGGCCGCCCGGTTGGGGCGGGCAATAGTCCCGCACCGGCAGCAACTCGGCGCCGAGCCGCTGGTAGAAGGCGATGCGCCGGCGCCGGATCGTCTCCTCGTCCGCGTCGATGCCGGCCTCGTCGGGATCCTCGACGACCGCGACGCTGTACCACTACATGAGCACCAAGGAAGACCTGCTCGCCGAGATCATGCGCGACAGCATGCAACTGCTGATCCGCGCCGCCACCCAGGCCGGCACCGGCGGCACCCCCACCGCCCGGATCACCCGCCTCGTGCAGATCCACGTCCTGGCCCATGCGGCCCGCCCGCTGCACACCCGCGTCGCCGACGACGAGCTGCGGGCCCTGTCGCCCGTGCTACGGACCGAGATCACCGGTCTGCGTGACACCTATGAGCAGTTCTGGAAGACCGCCATCGCCGACGGCGTCACCGCCGGCGAGTTCCGGGTCCGTGAACCCGGCGTGGCCCGGCTCGCCCTGCTGGAGATGTGCAGCGGCGTCGCCCGCTGGTTCCAGCCAGACGGGCCGCTGACCCTCCAAGAGCTGGCCGCCCGTTACGCCGAGATGGCACTCGGCCTGCTCAGCGCCGACACCACGCCGCCGGTCCTCGATCCCGGCACCGTCGACGACGTCCACCGGCTGGTCGCCGAACTGTGGCCCGGCCACGCCGCCGAGCGGCAACGGGTCACGCCGTCCTAAACTGGGCGGGCAGTCGGTTCGCCCTGTCCGCCAGACAGGGTGTCGTAAGAGGGAACCCGGTGTGAATCCGGGACTGCCCCGCAGCGGTGAGTGGGAACGACCGCCGTCAACGCACTGAACCTCGACCAGGTTCGGGAAGCGACGGCCAGTAGGAAGAGGCTGTACGCCCACGAGTCCGAAGACCTGCCACTGCCCGTACCGGATCAGGTGCGGTCGCAGACGGTGACCTCGAGGGCGGGTCGGCGGTGGACAACCACACCATGCAGCAGCAGAATCTCAGCGCCGGGTCACTGGCCCGGCGCCTCGGCGTGGCACCGACCACCCTGCGGACCTGGCATCAGCGGTACAGGCTCGGCCCCACCGGCCACGAGACGGGCCGGCACCGCCGCTACACCCCCGGCGACATCGCCACGCTCACCACGATGACCCAGTTGACCGCCCGCGGCATGCCGGCCGCCGACGCCGCCCGGGTGGCCCGGCGTGCGACCTGCCCAGCCGCCGCCGAGCACCCGCTACGTGACCCGGCCACCGACTCCCGGGCCCGGGGACTGGCCCGTGCCGCCCGCCGCCTGGACCTGCCCGCCCTGCGGTCGGCCCTGGACGACGCCGTCACCGAACACGGTGTCGTGCACACCTGGCACACTGTCGCCGGCCCCGCCTTCACCCACCTCAGCCAGGCCCAGATCAGCGAACCACGCAGAGCGGCCGCCCGCAGGCTGCTGGCCCGCCAACTCAGCCAGACCTTCGCCGCAGTACCCCGCCCACCGGCCGGCGCCCCGACGCCGGTTCTGCTCGTCGCGGCCGGGAACCCCCGCGACCTCACCTCGCTCGACGCGCTCGAAGCGGCCCTCGCCGAACATCAGATCGGCTGCCTGCACCTGGGCGCCGGGCTACCGGACGCGGCGATCACCGACGTGGTCGCCGCCAGCCGCCCCGTCGTCGCGGTGGTGTGGAGCCATCGGCCCCACCCCGCCCGGCCCGATCTGCTCGCCGCCCTCACCGCGGCGCCGGGATGGCCGGCCACCGTGGTGACCGCCGGCCACGGATGGCCGCTACCGTCACCGCCGGGCACGATGCCCGCGGCCACCCTCGCCGACGCTGTCGCCGTCGTCGCTGCGCTCATCACCGAAAGCCGCGGATGATCGCCGCGGTTCCGGCGCTGTCCGCGGCAGCAAGCATCGGCCCCTACTTCGTCTGGGAACGCCGCGAGGACACCGCCGGGTGGCGGCCGTTCACCGACCTGTGCGACCCGCAGGTCCTGGCGTCCCGGGTCGACATCGCCCGGCAGACGCTGGCCACCATGGGCGGACTACCGGTCGCCGGCATCGCCGAGCGGGTGGTCGCCTCGACCGTCTTCCTCGGTCTGGCCGCCCGGCTGGTGTCACCACCGCTGGCCGCAGCGGTCGCCGGCGCCGCCGTCCCACTGCCCGACACCACGCGCCTGTGGTGGCGTCCGGTCGACGGTGGCCCGATGCCCATCGCTCACGACGACATCAGCGCCGTGCCCTGCACCGGGCAGTCGGTGGACGACGTCGCCGCACTGCTCACCGCCACTGTCGTCGGCGACCTCGTCACGCCGGTGCTGGAGGTGTTCCGAAGCAGGTTCCGGCTGTCACCGCAGGTGCTGTGGGGCAACGTGGCGTCCGCGTTCGGCGGCGCGGCCGCGATGATCGCCGACACCGTGCCCGGCCACGCCGCCGGTGCCGCCGCCGTCGTCACGGCGATGCTCGGCCAGGGCCTGCTGGCCGGCACCGCGGCAATGCACCGGCCTGATCCGGGCCACGAACGGTGGTTCCTGGTCCGCCGCAGTTGCTGCCTCTACTACCGGATCCCCGGCGGCGGCACCTGCGGCGATTGCGTGCTGACACCCGAGCAGACCCGCCGTGAGCAGTGGCGGTCGGTCCTGGCCCGCCGACGAGCCTGAGGTTCCTGGCACGGTGGTGAGGGTGCCGAAGCCGATGGGCGATCTTCGGCACCCTCGGTCCACGGGTCAGCCGAGGTCGACCGACGGGTAGAGCCGGCGAGGGACGGGTCCACGTTGAACTCCGTGGTTGACTTGTGACTTGTCGTCCGTTGCACGGAAGGTGCCGCATGGGCCGAAAAATCGACAAACACACTGTGACCGTCGACGGCCGGGAGATGGTCGCGCTCCAGCCGGCCGACTACGAACGACTCGACGCCTCCCGCCGTCAGATCGGCGCTCGCACCGCCCGGGTCACCCGTCTCAACCAGCAGCTGCGTGACGCCCAGGAGAGGCTCGCTCAGATCGAGGCGGCGATCGCCGAAGCAGGCTCGGACGAGTGTGTTTGTGATCGTGTCGCGGCGATTCTGCACGAACCCGCCAAACGTCGCGGCGACAATCAGCGCACCCGCGGTGGCAGTCGGTAACGGCCACCGGGCTCTGAAACTGAGTTGTAACGGGTGACGGGTTCAACACACCATATGGGGCTGTGACTTTCGCTCGCCGCCCATATATGGTGTTCCCCGCAGCTGGTTCGGCCAGGCGTTAATACGTCTGTCCGAGGCAACAGGGAACCCGGTGAAAGACCGGGACTGCCCCGCAGCGGTGAGTGGGAACGAAAGCCGTCAACGAAGCACTGGGCTCGGCGAGCCTGGGAAGCGACGGCCGGTAGGAGGCTCGTTTTCGAGCTGTGCCCGCGAGTCCGAAGACCTGCCAGCGCGCCGCATGCCAGCCCGGCGTGCGGCGGTCGAAGGCCGCGTGGGACGGCCGACGCCACCAGCCGTGACACCCGGCCACGTTCCGGGGTGACGGCGGCGTCTTCCTGCGCGCCCCGAGACCTTGGGGAATGGGCGTGACGAGGGGGACGGAACATGACCGCTACGCAGGACCGTGTGGTGCCTGAACAGCGACGGCACGTGATGCAGGTGCGTAAACGCAACGGCGACCTGGAACCGGTCGACGTGAACAAGATCGTCAAAGCGGTCGAACTATGGGTCGCCGACCTCGACGAGGTCGACCCGCTGCGGGTGGCGACCAAGACCATCAGCGGGTTGTACGACGGAGCGACCACCGCTGAGCTGGACAAACTGTCGATCCAGACGGCCGCCGAGCTGATCGGTGAGGAGCCGCAGTACTCGAAGCTGGCGGCCCGTCTGCTCGCCGCGTACGTCGACAAGGAGGTCCGCGGCCAGGGGGTGGCGAGTTTCAGCCAGTCGATCCGCTACGCGCACGGCCTCGGCCTGATCGGCGACGAGACCGCGGCGTTCGTGGCGCGTAACGCCCGCAAACTCGACGACGCCGTGGACGCCGGTGGCGACCTGCGGTTCGAGTACTTCGGCCTGCGGACCGTCGCCGACCGCTACCTGCTGCGCCACCCGCAGGAACGCCTGGTCGTCGAGACACCGCAGTACTGGCTGCTGCGCGTGGCGTGCGGCCTTTCCAAGGACGCCCGCGAGGCGATCGGCTTCTACCGGCTGATGTCGTCGCTGGCCTACCTGCCCAGCTCGCCGACGCTGTTCAACTCGGGCACCCGGCACACGCAGATGTCGTCGTGTTTCCTGGTCGACTCGCCGAAGGACGAGCTCGACTCGATCTACGAGCGGTACCACCAGGTCGCGAAACTGTCGAAGTTCTCCGGCGGCATCGGCATCGCCTGGTCGCGGATCCGCGGCCGCGGCGCCCTGATCCGCGGCACCAACGGGAAGTCGAACGGCATCGTCCCGTTCCTGAAGACCCTCGACGCCGGAGTCGCGGCAGTCAACCAGGGCGGCCGGCGCAAGGGCGCGGCGTGCGTCTACCTGGAGCCGTGGCACCCGGATGTCGAGGAGTTCCTGGAACTGCGCGACAACACCGGCGAGGAGTCCCGCCGCACCCACAACCTCAATCTGGCCAACTGGATCCCGGACGAGTTCATGCGCCGGGTCGAGGCCGACGAGGAGTGGTCGCTGATCGACCCGTCCGACGCCCCGGAGTTGCCCGATCTGTTCGGCGACGAATGGACCGAGGCCTACCGCGCGGCCGAGAAGAAGGCCGTCAAAACCGTCAAGGCCCGCGATCTGTACGGGCGGATGATGCGCACACTCGCACAGACCGGCAACGGCTGGATGACGTTCAAGGACCGCTCGAACGCCCTGTCGAACCAGACCGGCGAGCCGGGCAACACGATCCACCTGTCGAACCTGTGCACCGAGATCCTCGAGGTCAACAACGACGACGAGACGGCGGTGTGCAACCTCGGATCGATCAACCTGGGCGCGCACACGACGGCCGACGGCGTGGACTGGGAGAAGCTGCGGGAGACGGTCCGGACCGCGGTCGTCTATCTGGACCGGGTCATCGACATCAACTACTACCCGTCGAAGCAGGCCGCCGCCTCCAACCCGCGCTGGCGTCCGGTCGGCCTCGGGCTGATGGGTCTGCAGGACGCGTTCTTCACGCTGCGGCTGCCGTTCGACTCCGACGAGGCTCGCTCTCTTTCCACGCGGGTTCAGGAGGAGATCTTCCTGACCGCGCTGGAGGCGTCGGTCGCGCTGGCCGAGCAGTTCGGTCCGCACCCGGCCTACCCGGAGACCCGGGCCGCCAAGGGTGACCTGCACCACGAGCTGTGGGGTGCTCAGGTCACGCAGGCCGACCGGTGGACGGCGCTGAAGGCGAAGATCGCCGAGCACGGTCTGCGAAACTCGCTGCTCATCGCGATCGCGCCGACGGCGACGATCGCATCGATCGCCGGCGCCTACGAATGCATCGAGCCGCAGGTCTCCAACCTGTTCAAGCGCGAGACGATGTCCGGCGAGTTCCTGCAGATCAACACCTATCTGGTACGGGAACTGAAGTCCCGTGGACTGTGGACCGCCGCCATCCGGGAGCAGATCAAACGGGCCGAAGGTTCGGTACAGGGCATCGCCGAGTTGCCGGCCGATGTGCGTGAGCTGTTCCGTACCGCGTGGGAACTGCCGCAGAAATCGCTCATCGAACTGGCCGCCGCCCGTGCCCCGTTCATCGACCAGTCGCAGTCACTGAACCTGTTCATGGCCGCGCCGACCATCAACAAGCTCTCCTCGATGTACCTGTACGCGTGGAAAGCCGGTCTCAAGACCTCGTACTACCTGCGTTCGCGTCCGGCGACGCGCATTCAGCAGGCGACCGTCTCAGTCGCTCCTGCGGCGGTCGTACCGGTACAGGTCGCGCCTGTATCGCTGATCCCGGCGCTGACCGAAGCCGAACTTTGCTCCCTGGAAAACCCCGAATCATGTGAGGCCTGCCAGTAATGCTGCTCGACCCCGGAATGGACCTGACCCTGCGGCCGATGAAGTACCCGCACTTCTTCGACCGGTTCAAGGACGCCATCAAGAACACCTGGACCGTCGAGGAGGTCGACCTGCACTCCGACCTCGCCGACCTCGCTCGTTTGAGTAAGTCCGAACAGCACCTGGTGTCGCGGCTCGTCGCGTTCTTCGCCACCGGCGACACGATCGTGGCGAACAACCTGGTCCTCAACCTTTATCAGCACGTCAACTCGCCCGAGGGCCGGTTGTACCTGTCGCGGCAGCTGTTCGAGGAGGCCGTACACGTCCAGTTCTATCTGAACCTGCTCGACACCTACGTCCCCGACGAGCAGGAACGGTTCGAGGCGTTCGCCGCAGTCGAGAACATCCCCTCGATCGCGCGCAAGGCCGAGTTCTGCTTCAAGTGGATCGACTCGGTCTTCGACCTGCGCAAGCTGGAGACCAAGGAGCACCGGCGGGCGTTCCTGCTCAACGTGATCTGCTTCGCCGCCTGCATCGAGGGGCTGTTCTTCTACGGCGCCTTCGCGTACGTCTACTTCCTGCGCTCCCGTGGCGTTCTCCAGGGGCTCGCGTCCGGCACCAACTGGGTGTTCCGCGACGAGAGCATGCACATGGCGTTCGCTTTCGACGTCGTCGACCAGGTGCGAGCCGAGGAACCCGATCTGTTCGACGCCGACATGGAACAGCAGGTCCGCGACATGCTCGCCGAGGCCGTCGAATGCGAGGTCCAGTTCGCGGCCGATCTGCTGGAGCAGGGTGTCTCCGGCATATCACTGGGTGACATGCGCGAATACCTCCAGCACGTCGCCGACCGGCGGCTCGCCGCGCTCGGCATCGAGCCCGTCTACGGCAGCAAGAACCCGTTCGCGTTCATGGAGCTCCAGGACGTTCAGGAGTTGTCGAACTTCTTCGAGCGGCGCGTTTCCGCGTACCAGGTAGGGGTCTCCGGAAGCGTCAGCTTCGACGACGACTTCTGACCGCACACCGGCGCCCCGCGGAAGACTTCCGCGGGGCGCCGTGCGGTGATCGGCCGGCAGGCCGATGATTCATGCCGATGATCCGGACGGCCGGTGCCCGGGCTGGAACGCGGCGGCGAGCGCCCGGGGTGCCCCGTCGAGCTTCAGTCGCGGTGTCCCGTACGCGATCCAGGACGAATCGACGAAGTCGACACGGAATCGCCGCTGCAGTCGGTAGCGCTCCCATCGTGTGCTGGTGATGTCGGTGCGTGCGACCTCCCAGCGTGCCGTGAGCCGATCCGGTTGGTCGGCGGCACACAGCAGGAGGCGACGATCGGTGACGACGGTGACCCTGACCTGCCTGGTGAACCGGATGCTCTGGTGCGCCTGAACCAGTCGGGCCGCCCGCGACCCGGGCTCACCGGCCGCGGCCACTCCGTGTAGCCAGTCGCTGGCCCGCTCGGGCAGGTAGTCCAGGGGCTTCGTCAAGCCGAGCAACACCGAGGAGACCATGAGGAACTTGTATCTGGTCCACACCGGCGGGTCCGGCAGCGCTTGATGGGGCATGTTGCCCGGCGCCAAACCCACCGTCAGCGCGGCGCGCAGTGACTCGCCGGGAAGCATCAGCGCTTGGGCCGCCTGTGACCAGTGGGCCGACATGGCTCACACACTAGCCACACTCTACCTCTCAGTTACGCTCTGCTGAGCACACGACTGGTAGTCGCCGGGCCGTCTACTCCGTCGACCAGATCAGCACCGAAACGGCCGTATCACCCGGTCGCATTGATCGCACGGATCCATCGCTGTCCACGTCCCAGGAACGCGGCGAATGCCAGTGCGATGGTATTGGGCCAACCGGCGCTGCCGGTCAGATCGCCGTACATGTGGGTGAGGAATCCGACGTACACCAGGGCGGCGAACACCGTGACCGCGACTACCGCACGCCAGTCGGTGATCGTCGCGGCCAGCGCACCCACCACGACCGCCATGACGAGAAGGCGTTCCGGTCTGGAGGAATCGAACGTCGCCGTCATCGCCTGCCTGTTCTCAAACCGGCTGCCATTGCTGGTCGCTGATGTGGAAGCGGGACTTTCCGTTGCTCTTGGCCGTGTACATGGCGATGTCGGCCTGCCGCAGCAGCTCGCTGCGCTGCAGCGTCGCGCATTGTTGGACGGCGGCACCGAGGCTCGCCGTGACGGTGAGGGTCAGGTCCGCGACGGCGAACGGCCGGGCGAAGGCGTCCACCAGCAGACGCGCCTGATCGGCGAGGCCGGTGACCTCGTCGCCGGTGACCAGTACAGCGAACTCGTCGCCGCCGAGGCGGGCGGCCAGGCTCGTGCCGGGGATGTAGGCGAGTAGCCGGTGCGCCACGGCGGTGAGCAGCGCGTCGCCGACGGCGTGTCCGTGGGTGTCGTTGACTTGCTTGAACCCGTCCAGGTCGAGGTAGAGCAGGCCGGCCGACCCGGGCCCGCCGGCCAGGGCGACGGTGTCGATGCGTTCGAACAGGGCGGCCCGGTTGGCCAGGCCGGTGAGCGCGTCGCTGTAGGCGAGCTTGCGCAGCTGCTGCTGGCTGTACCGCAACGCGGTCTCGCTGGCTTGCAGGTGCCGGACCGTGGCGTGCAGGTCGGCGGTGAGCCGCTGGTTGTCGCGCATGCTGAGCATCTGACGGCCGACCACCAGCAGCACCAGCACCGTCGACAGCACGTACAGCATCGGGCCGACCGTGCCGCGGTACAGGGTGACGGCCAGCGACACTGTCACGGCCGCCGCGAGCGGCACGTACGGCAGCATCACCCACAGCCGTGGCTCCGCCCCACGATGCCGGCCACCCTCCGGGGCGGTCCGGCGCTGCAGGCCGGCGGCGGCCCCGATCGACAGGAACCCCAGAATCCATCCGAGGTCGAAGATGTTGCTGGTGACGTAGCTGTCGCTGTTGACCAGATACGCGAAGCTCGTGTCGGCGAAGGCCAGCGCCAGATAGCCGGTGCCGAGCAGGCCGAGCACCCGTCGCTGATCGCGTCGCACCCGCGCGAACAGAATGAACATCATGCTGCCCACCACGACGTCACCGGCCGGGTAGGCCAGAGTCACCAGCCACTCGAGGGTGGTCGCGGCGCCCGCGTGGTACAGCTGGCCGAGCACCAGGGCCCAGCTGAGGTAGAACAGCGAACCGGTGATGATGAGGCCGTCGATCACCGAACGCGCCGCACGCCGGTGCGCGCCGATGAGGGTCGCCGCCCCGGCCACGGTGAGCGGCACGAGCGCCAGGTAGCCGGCGTCGGCCCAGGACGGGAACGGCGCCTCGACGCCGTCGACGTTCTCGTACCACGTCCAGATGACCTGACCGGCCGCCCAGCTGAGCGCTCCCGCGCCGAGCAGCCCCCAGCCGCGGCGGTCCCGGCCGGCGGTGCCGGGCCTGGTCGCCGTCCACACCCCGGCCAGGCCGGCGTACAGCGAGGTCAGGCCCTGGGCCAGGTTGGTGAACAGCACGGTCGCGTCGGGCCCGCCGATCACCGCCAGCAGCCATACGACGGCGACCACGCCCGGTAGCAGATGCGCCGCCACGAAGGATGCCGTTCCGAGCCGGCCCCGCGTCGGCGGGCTGTCCAACGGCGGTGGCAGCAAAGTCGACGGCTCCTCTCCGTAACCTGGCCGCGATGGTCACGACTATGGGCGGGGCGAACCCGGCTCCAGCGGTATCCCGATCGGCACCCCACGGCTGTTGTTGAGGCATCTGAGTCGGGTGCCGATCACCGTCGCGGCAGCCGCCCGACATCGTCGTCCTCGACCTCGGCCTGCCGGACATCGACGGCACCGAGGTGATCCGGGCACAGGATTGCCGTGTTCGGTCTGCTGTCCGATGTCGTCCAAGGCCGTCCAAGATGACGACCCGATGAGCAGGGGATACGTCACTGTTTCTTTGCTCGGCAGGTCGGGACGCTGGTGCGCGACGGCCGCCGGACTTCGATGTGTTCGTGGGAGGTTCGGGATTGCGCTTCTTCCGCCGCGGCAGCAGATCGCCCGGTCCGGAATCCGGCTCCTCGGTGGAAGGCCAGGCCGGGCCGCCGGTGGTCACCCACCTCTACATCGACCGGCCGGTCTTCCTCGGCACCGTGCCGGCAGACGCGACTCTGCCGGAGCCGTCCGAGGTGTTCGCGTTGGCGGTGGCGTCGCTCGACCTGGAAGCCCGGCTCGGCGGGTTGAACCTGCCGTCCGCCACGCAAGCGGAAGCCCTCGTGGAGACCTTGTCGACGTTGGAGCCGCAGGATCCCGGGATCCACAGTCCGCAGCTGGGACTGATGCTCGCCGTGACGGCCGGATGGCGGCTCGGGACCGACCGTGCCCCGCAAGCCGGAGTGGAGGCCCGGACAGCGGTCGAGAAGCTGTTGCGTTTCGCCGACCAGCCGCGACGTATTCAGGCCGCGTTGTTGTTCGCGTTCTGGTCAAGGCGCGGGTGGCCGGCAGCGAAGGCCGTACCGACGACGCCTTGTCCGCCGAACAGCGCGCCCGGGTGATCGCCGCCGCAATGGGATTTCCGGAGACCTCGCCGGTGTCGCCCGCCGCGACCGATGACCCCGTCGCGCAGGCGGAGGTGCTGATCGACAAGGCGATCGCTCTCAGCAGGCAGGGCCGGCGTGAGGCATCGGCGGAGATGCTGAACGGTGTGATCGCCACTCTCACCAGGCTTCGCGACGAGTCCGCCACTGCGCCGGGCGGCCTCGATCGAACTCTGTTCCGGGCCGCGTGGCGTCTCGCGGTGGTGCTGCAGATGGGCACCGACGCGGTGGCCGCGCTACGGGCCGGCCGGCAGGCTCTGGAGTTGGGGCGTGCGCTGCTGGCCGGCGACGCCGATGAGCAGGTCATCGCCGGGGTCGTCGTCATGGCCGCCGACGTCGCCGAGATCTTCTTCGCGACGGGACTCACCGACGCCGGGCTCGATCTGCTCATGGAGGCCGAGCAGTGGTCCGGCGACGGCACGGAACCGGCGTTGCTGCGTGCGCGGAGCACCGTGCTGCACAACTGGACCGCTGCCGGGCTTCGGATGCTGGCCGCGCCGGAGGCACCCGAACCCACCCGGCAGTCCCTGGAGAACCTCGCCGCAACCGCCACCGAGGCCGTGGGTCTACGCCGGCGGCTGCGCGACCCGAGTGACGGCGTGTCGCTCTACGAACTGGCCAACTCGCTACGACTGCTCGCCCAGATTCGCATCGCGCTGGGTGACAACGCACCGGGCGCCGACTCGGTGGCCGAGGCGTACGGGCAGGTCGAGTCGTTGTCACCGGGACAGGCGGTGAACCAGTTGAAGTCGCAGCTCGACGCCATGGTGCGCATCCTGGAACGGATCGCTCCAGCCGATGTCGCCCAGCAGCGCGCCATGGGCAGGATCCCTGGATGAACCGACGGACCTGCCCCGCGGCCATGTCGGGCACACGCCGTCATCGGCGGTCCCGCTGACATGGAGGTCGAATTCGGAGACGTCCTGCGCGGCCTGATGGCCAACCGCCGTCTGACCGTCCACGGCCTCTGCGTTGCGGCCGGCCTGGCTCATGCCGACGTCGGCCGGCTGCTGCACGGTGACCCACCCCGGCCGAGGATCCTTCGGCAGATCGCGCCGGCCCTGGGAATGTCCCCGAACGACCTGCTGGTGATCGCCGGCCTTTCCGTGACGGACGTTGAACCGCGCAAGCAGCACCCCCTGCATCGGGAGTTGATCTTCCTCAGGGCCGCTGCGAGCCGACTGTCACGAGAACAAGTCGCAACGCTGATCGAACACGCCTATCAGCTTCACCAGGGCAGCGCCGGCACGGGTCGGGACGCTGAGGTCGAGTAGTGGACCGCGCGCGGCCGGACAGGCGAATGGCCGGGACTCCACGAGCCCCGGCCTTTCGTGCAGCTCACGCTGCGGCGGTCTCCTCAGCGGCGACCGGCCGTGCGGGGGCGCCGCGCGGTGTGACCAGCGCGCCGAAGGCGATGCCGAGGACCGTCCACAGGACTGTCTGCACACCCAGCGACGTGATCCGGAAGTCCCACAGCAGGCTCGCCGGGAAGGTTTCCGGAACCTCGTTGATGTCCGGCAGCAGCAGGTACGCGATCGACACGACGACCAGGAACGCGACCACACCGGCGGCCGCCCGGCGCCACTCGACGGTCTGGGTGCGGGCGGCGATCACCGACGCCCACACCGCGACCAGGCCGAGTACCAGCACCGCCAGGTAACTCCAGGTCCGCTGGCCGATGGTCTCCGGATCACCGACGGCCGGCGGGTTCGGCGGATACTTCAGGAACGGCACCACCACGATCCCGGCCAGCGCGGCCCCGGCCAGCGAGAACGCGGCCCGGCTGTCGCTGGGGGTCCGCAGACGGCGGCGCAGCAGCGTGAACGCGGTCGCCAGGATGCCACCCATCGCGATGCCGTACAGGGTGGTGGCCAGCACCAGGCCGGCCTTCTGGCCCTCCCGGCTGACCAGCGGCTCCTCCTCGACGGCGCCCGGCTCGGCCGGCGGCGCGGCGGCCTTTTCGATGGCGATCGCCGCGTCGATGTGGGTCTCGCCGAACGTGTAGGCGAACGCCCCGGCCAGCAGGCCGGCGATCAGGCCCGCGAGCAGGCCGCGCAGCAGCAGCGAAATGTAATTGTGGCCGGTCGTGGTCAGTGACATGGCACACCCAGCAGGTGCCGGCCGTCGTGCATGAGCTCGGACATGGGTCCTCGAACCTCCTACGGGATGACGCGTCCCGTTCGTGGGGCCTGCGGTGAGCGAGTTCTCTGACTCCCGGCCCGCCGAAGCAAGCCGGTCACAGTGGCGCGACCGCACCGGACTCACACCGGTTTCCCTCACGTCACCGCAGATGGCAGCCTCAACCTAGTCGCGCATCGAACGGCGGCACAACCGCCCGCCTGCCTGGCGGCCCGGTTCCGGGCGTGTTTAGGATCGTCGACACCAGCCGTGGTGCTCGGGAAGCCGGTTCGATGCCGGCGCGGCCCTCGCCACTGTGTTCGGGAAGTCGACGGCCCTCGTCCTCGCGAGGTCACTGGGCTCAATGCCTGGGAAGGCCGGCCGCCGACTGCACCTCCCGTCAGCCAGGAGACCGGCCACGGCAGACGTACGACTCCGTCCACGAGGTGCTGGAAGGCGGTCCCGCTGTGCGGTTCCCCATGCCCTGGCGCGTTGCCGCGCCGTTGTCCCTGTTCGCCGTCGTGCTCACCGGCTGCTCCGGCCCGGCTGAGCCGGTCGCGTCACCGAGCGCATCGGCCGGCCCCGTCGCGATCACCAATTGCGGCACGCCGGTCACCGTCACCGCGCCGCCGGCGAAGGTGGTGACGATGAACCAGCCGGCCACCGAGATCATGCTGGCCCTGGGTTTGCAGGACCGGATGATCGGCACCGCCTACCTCGACGACGCGATCCTGCCCGCCTACGCCGGCGCCTACGCGAAGGTGCCGGTGCTGGCCAAGGAGTATCCGAGCAGGGAGAAGCTGCTCGAAGCCGAACCGGACTTCGTCTACGCCTCCTTCAACAGCGCCTTCAGCGACGAAGGGGTGGGGGACCGGGCCGAGTTGCAGAAGCTCGGTGTCGGCACGTACATCTCCCCGGCGGGCTGCCCGAAGGAGACCCGCCCGGCCAAGCTCGGCATCGCCGACGTGTTCGGCGAGATCCGCGAGATCGCCGCGATCTTCGGCGTCACCGGCCGCGCCGAGACGCTGATCGCCGACCAGCAGGCACGCATCACCAAGGCGGCCGGCAGCGGCAAGGGTACCCGGGTGATGTGGTGGGACGGCGGCACGGACGCGCCCAGTGTCGGCGCCTGCTGCGGCGGCCCCAACATGGTCATGGAGGCCGCCGGGGTGACCAACGTGTTCGCCGACGTGACCGGCAGCTGGGCCGACAGCAGCTGGGAGACTGTCGCCGACCGTGACCCCGACGTCATCGTGCTGATCGACGCGAGCTGGGATCCGGCCGAGGCGAAGAAGACCTTCCTGGCCGGGCACGCCACCCTCAAGGACCTGCCCGCGGTCCAGCAGCAGCGCTATGTGGTGATCCCGTTCTCGTCCACCACCGCCGGCGTCCGCAACGTCCTCGGTGTGGAGGCCCTGGCCCAGGGGATCGCCGGGCTGCCGCCGAAGGCGGGAAGCTGACCGCCGTCGCGGCGCGCACCGGCCGGACGGCCGTGGCCCTGCTGGTGCTCACGGCCGTCCTGGCGGCGTCGGTGGGTGCGGCGGTCACGGTCGGTCCGGCGGACCTCTCCATCGGCACGGTGTGGGCGGTCATCGGCGAGCATCTCGGCGTGGGCGATGCCGGGGTGTCGGTGTTGCGCGCCCACATCGTCTGGGACCTGCGGCTCCCGCGCGTGCTCGGTGCCGCGGTCGTCGGCGCCGGGCTGGCGGCGGCCGGGGCGGTCATGCAGACCGCCACCCGAAACCCGCTCGCCGACCCGTACCTGCTCGGGGTGTCGTCCGGTGCGGCGCTGGGCGCGGTGCTGGTGATCGTGGCCGGGTTCGGCGCCGGGATGGTGGCCGTCGGTGGTGGCGCGTTCGCCGGGGCGCTGGCCGCGTTCACGATCGTGGTGGCGCTGGCCGGGCGGCGGGCCGCGCTCAACCCGACCCGGGTGGTGCTGACCGGGGTGGCGATCGCGCAGCTGTGTGCGGCGCTGACCTCGTTCGTGATCATCTGGGTGGCCGATCCGCACGCCACGCAGAGCATCACGTTCTGGCTGTCCGGTTCGCTGGCCCGCTCCGGCTGGAGCGCGATCGGGTGGTCCGTACCCGCGCTGATCCTGGTGTTGATGTTGATTCTCGGGCATGCCCGGACGCTGAACGCGTTCGCCTTCGGGGAGGAGGCCGCCGCCACGCTGGGTGTCGACGTCACCCGGACCCGCTGGTTGCTGCTGGTCGCGGCCGCCCTGCTGACCGCCGTGCTGGTCGCGGTGAGCGGGGCGATCGGTTTCGTCGGGCTGATCCTGCCGCACGCCGTGCGGATGTTCACCGGCCCCGACCACCGGCTGCTGCTGCCGGTCGTGGTCCCGGCCGGGGCGATCTTCCTGATCTGGGTCGACACCGCCGCCCGCACCGTCTTCGAACCGCGGGAACTCCCGGTCGGGGTGCTGACCGCGCTGCTCGGCGTGCCCGCGTTCATGTTCCTGCTGCGCCGGCGGGAGGTCCGCGGCTGATGCTCGACGTCACCGGCATCACCTGGACGGCCGCGGCCGCCCGCATCCTCGGCGAGGTCACCTGCACGGTCGCGGCGGGCAGCCTGGTCGGGCTGCTCGGCCCGAACGGCTCCGGCAAGACCACCCTGCTGCGCGTCGCCGCCGGCCTGATCCGCCCCGACAGCGGGCAGGTCACGATCGGCGGCGACGACGTGGCCGGTCTGCGCCGCCCGGCTGTGGCCCGGCGGATCGCGCTGCTGGCCCAGCACGCCGACACCGACCTCGACCTGACCGTGGCCGACGTGGTGCTGCTCGGTCGCATCCCGCACCGCGCCTCCCGCTGGTCGGGCACCACCGCCGACCACACCGTCGCCGCCGAGGCCCTGGCCCGCGTCGACCTGACCGGCTACGAACACCGCCGCTGGCACACCCTGTCCGGCGGTGAGCGCCAGCGCGCCCAGCTCGCCCGGGCGCTGGCCCAGGAACCCGAGCTGCTGCTGCTCGACGAACCCACCAACCACCTCGACATCGGACATCAACTTCAACTGCTTCATCTGGTACGCCGAAGCCGCGTCACCACCCTCGCGGCCCTGCACGATCTCAACCTGGCAGCGATGTTCTGTGACGTCGTGGTGGTCCTCGACGCCGGCCGGGTCGTCGTCACCGGCCCGCCTGCCGAGGTGCTGACCGCTCGTCTGCTCGCCGACGTCTACCGGGTCGACGCCGACGTGCACCTGACCGAGGGGCGGCCGGTCATCGCGTTCCGGCCGCCGCAGTCATGAACCGCCGGGTGCTGCTGGTCGCCCGGTCGGTGACCCATCACGGCGGCCACGACGCGATCCACCGGCTCGCTGCCGTGGTGGGGGAGTCGCTGGGCGTACCCGTGCAGGGATGTTTCCTCGACGGCGCCGAACCGTCGCTGCACGCCGCGCTCGACGCGGCGGCCGACGCCGGACAGGTCGTCCTGGTGCCCACCCACGTGCCGCCGGACCGTTACCTGGACACCTGGATCCGTCGTGCGGTCGCCCACTGGCGGCAGGCCCGCGCCAGTGACCTGCCGATCGTGGTCACCGCGCCGCTGGCCGGGCAGCCCGCCCTGGCCGGCGCGGTGATCGAGGCCGTCGCCGGTGAGCACACCGTGCTGGGCGGCAATCCGGGACCGTTTCGCAGCCCGGCGTGGTCCCAGATCACCCGCCATCGCCGGCAGGTGCTGGTCTGCCGGGGGCCGCGCTGCTCGGCCTACGGCGCCGGGCCGGTCGCCGCAGCCCTCGCCGACCGGCTGGCCGAACACGGTCTCGGTGACGACGACGTGCTGGTCACCGCCACCGGCTGCCTGTTCCCGTGCAACCTGGGCCCGCTGGTCGTGGTCCACCCTGACGACATCTGGTATCAGCACGTCGACCCGGACCTGGCCCGCCGCATCGCCGACGGTCATCTGCGCGACGGCCGGCCGGTCGACGGCCACGAACCACGACGCTCCTGACCTCTCCCGTTTGTGCACGGCATCACACAGTTGCCAGATCTTGGCAACAACCCGCAACGGTCAATATGCTGCCGCGGAATCGTGAAGGAGAAACGATGGACGACGTGCAGGCGATGCACATCGCGAACGGGATCGTCAACGGTCCCGTCTCAGCGATCTTCATAGTGATAGCAGTGGCCGGCCTCGCGGTCTGCGTGTGGCGGGCCAAGACCGACCTCGACGACCGGCTCGCCCCGATGGCGGGCCTGGTCGCGGCGTTCATCTTCGCCGTGCAGATGCTCAACTTCCAGGTGCTCCCGGGCGTGTCCGGCCACCTGCTCGGCGGCACCCTGGCGGTGATCCTGGTCGGGCCGTGGGTCGGCGCCCTGTGTGTGGCGACGGTGCTGCTGGTGCAGTGTCTGGTCTTCGCCGACGGCGGCCTGACCGCGATCGGGCTGAACGTCACCAACATGGCTCTGATCGGCACGGCCGCGGCGTACCTGCTGGTCGCCCTGCTGCTGCGGGTCCTGCCGCGCACCGCGGGCGGGCTCGGCGCGACCGCGCTGATCGCCTCGATCGTCGGCGTGGTGGTCGCTTCCCAGGGCTTCGTTCTCGAGTACGCGCTGGGCGGCACCACCGAACTGTCGCTCGGCGGGATCGCGGCCACGATGGCCGGGGTGCACACCCTGATCGGCATCGGTGAGGGCCTGATCGCCGCCACCACCGTCGTCACCGTCGCCAAGGTCCGCCCCGACCTCGTCTACGCCCTGCGCGCCTTCCGTAAGCAGCCGATCGGAGCCAAGGCATGAAGAAGTTCCTGATCGCCGGGCTGTTCGTGGCGCTGCTGCTGGCCGGTGTGGTGTCCAGTTTCGCCTCCGGCAGCCCGGACGGCCTCGACTACGCCGCCCGCGAGGGCTGCACCTTCAACGCCGACGACGAGATCACCGGCGGCACCTGCATGGCCCAGCAGGAAGGCGACCACCAGCTCGCCGACAGCCCGCTCGCCGACTACGGCATCAAGGGCATCGACAACGAGTACCTCTCCACCGCCCTCGCCGGCGTCTCCGGGGTCCTGCTCACCTTCGCCATCGGCGGCGGCCTGTTCTGGCTGCTCCGGCGCCGTTCGACCGCTGACGAGAAGGTCTGACGGCGGCTCGTGCGTCACAGAAGGGCGTTTCGGCCGCGGTGATCCAGCGGCCGGGACGCCCTTCGCTGTTCAGGCTTGCTGTTGCCGGCAGTCGCCGCAGATCCCGGTCAGGGTGATGCCGACACTGTCGAATGCGAAGCCGGTGGCCTCCGCGGCGGCGGCCAGCGCCGGTGCGACAGCCGACGCCGGGATCTCCGCCTCATGGCCGCATCGCGCGCAGACCGCGTGATGGTGGGGCTGGTCGGCCATCCCGTACCGGGCCTCGCCCTGGCGGCCCAGCACGTGCACCACGTGCTCGTCGGCCAGCGTCAGCAGCACCCGGTGCACCGTCGACCGGTCGATCTGCGGGAACCGGGTGGTGATCTCGTCGTGCACCTCCTGCACCGACAGATGCCCGCCGTGGCCGATCAGCGCCTCCACGATCGCGCCCTTGGCGATCGTCCAGCGGCGTCCGCCGGCGCGGACCCGCTCGCGGACCGCTGCCAGTCTCTCGTGCTGCTGCACCCGCATCACAACCCACCTCGTGTTCCGTTGCCCCCGCCGGCAGTCACGTTATCCCGGATGCCCCCGTCGCCCGGGTGTCAGGCCACCCGCGGTGAGTGGTTCGCTGCCGGCGTAGGCGGTGAGGGCGGCCAGGACCTGGCGTGCCGCGGTCACGCCGGGTTCGCCGATCTGTTGGATGACCTGCTGCTGTAGTTCGTCCTGCAGGCTGCGGTCGAGGTCGGTGGCGGCCTGACCGGCCTCGGTGATGACGACGATGCGTTGGCGGATGTCGCCGGGCGCTCCTTGGCGGTGTGCGTAGGCGCGTGCCTCCAGCAGGCCGACCCGCTGGGCGGCGTCGTGGACGGTGATGCCCAGGGCGGCGGCGAGCTCACCGATGGTGTGGTCCCGCTGGGCGAGGGCGGCCAGGATCGGCATGAGGCCGCTGTGCAGGTCGGGATATCCGGCCCGGCGCAGGTGGTTGCGGCGATGCTGTTCGCAGGCGGCCTCGGCCCGGCGGCAGAGCGCCACCAGGCCGGGCAGGTCGTCGGTCATCGGGTTCAGGTGGCCGGGGCGGCGGCGAGGTGGCTGCGGATCCAGTCGGCGACCGCGGTGGCGGTGCGGTCCTGGGTCAGGGACTGGAAGATCGTGGGCAGATCACCGCGGCGGGCGCGGGAGTCGCGGTCCATCACCGACAGGTCGGCGCCGACCAGCGGGGCGAGGTCGGTCTTGTTGATGACCAGCAGGTCGGCGGTGGTGACGCCGGGGCCGCCCTTGCGGGGGACCTTGTCGCCGCCGGACACGTCGACGACGAAGATCTGTACGTCGATCAGGCCTTTGCTGAACGTGGCGGTGAGGTTGTCGCCGCCGCTCTCGACCAGGATCAGGTCGAGGTCGCCGAGGGTGTGTTCGAGGTCTTCGATGGCGTCGAGGTTGGCGGAGATGTCGTCGCGGATGGCGGTGTGCGGGCAGCAGCCGGTCTCGACGGCCCGGACCCGTTCGGGTGGCAGTACACCGTTGCGCAGCAGGAAGTCGGCGTCCTCGGTGGTGTAGATGTCGTTGGTGACCACCGCCAGGCGTAGCTCTCCGGCCAGGGCCCGGCACAGCGCGGCGACCAGCGCGGTCTTGCCGGAGCCGACCGGGCCGCCGATGCCGACGCGCAGCGCCCGGTGGCCGGACGACAGGGGTGCGTGCGGGTCGACGCCGGGTTCGGGGTGGGTGTGCGGGACGTCGTCGGGTCCGTGCACGTGCGGCTCGGTCGCCATGAGGGCCTCCGGAGATGTTCGCCGAGGTGGTCAGGCCCGGGCGAACGACACTGTCCGGCTCGGGCTCGGGGAGTCGCTGCATGCTACGTGTTACTGCAACCCGATTGCAGGAAGCCGCGCGACAATTTCCCGGGATGAAACATGGCCGGGCGGGATCGGCGGTAGTCCGGAGATTCTTCTTGCATCTGTGTTGCAACTACTAGAGAATCGCAGCAGGAGCACCGGTGTTGCTTGGCCGTGACCCGTCGTTCCGTCGTCAAGGGCGTTCCGGCAAGCGATGATCCAACCTCGCCGGAACGCCCTTGACCGTCTGTCGGCGCTCAGGGTGCGGCTAGCTGCAAGTCAATTGCAGTAGCAGTTAGAGTGCAGCAATGCCCGCGCGACCGATCACGTACTACGGCAATCCCGTCCTGCACCGCCGCTGTGCCGATGTCACCGTCTTCGACCAGGCGCTCGCCGACCTGGTCGCGGACATGTTCGATTCGATGTACGCCGCCAACGGCGTCGGCCTGGCCGCCAACCAGATCGGCGTCGATCTGCAGGTGTTCGTCTACGACTGCCCCGACGACGACGGTGTCCAGCACAAGGGTCACATCGTCAACCCGGTGTTGCAGGCGGCCTCGGCGCTGGCCGGCGACGTCACCGCCACCGAGGGCTGCCTGTCGGTGCCCGGTCCCAGCGCCGAACTGCCCCGCGCGGCCCTGGCCTCGGTCACCGGCTTCGATCAGGACGGCAAGCCGATCACCGTCTCGGGTACCGGCTATTTCGCCCGCTGCCTGCAACACGAGACCGACCACCTCAACGGCACCCTGTACGTCGACCGGCTGCCCGCCGCGCAGCGGGACGGGCTGCTGCGCGAGGCCGGGCTGCGCTGAACATGCCGCTGATCCTGGGCATCGAGACGTCCTGCGACGAGACCGGCGCCGGACTGGTCCGCGATGGGGTGCTGCTCGGTGACGCGCTCGCCTCCAGCATGGACGAGCACGCCCGGTTCGGTGGGGTGGTGCCGGAGATCGCGGCCCGTGCCCACCTGGAGGCGTTGCCGCAGATCGTGCGGGCCGCTGTGGACCGGGCCGGGGTGGGGTTCGGTGACATCGACGCGGTCGCGGTCACTGCCGGTCCCGGCCTGGCCACCGCGGTGCAGGTTGGGCTGGCCGCGGGAAAGGCGTTCGCGCTGAGTCTCGGTGTTCCGCTTTACGGTGTGCACCACCTGGCCGGGCACGCCGCCGTCGACGTGCTGGAGCACGGGCCGCTGCCCGGCCGGTGCGTGGCGCTGATCGTCTCCGGTGGGCACACTTCACTGCTGGTGCTCGACGATCTGGTCCGGGATCCGATCGTGCACCTGGGTGACACTGTCGACGATGCGGCGGGGGAGGCCTTCGACAAGGTGGCCCGGCTGCTGGGCCTGCCGTATCCGGGTGGGCCGGCGATCGACCGGGCGGCTCGTGACGGTGATCCGGCGGCGATCGCGTTCCCGCGGCCGCTGACCGGTGCGCGCGATGACCCGTACAGCTTCAGCTTCTCGGGTTTGAAGACGGCGGTGGCCCGCTGGGTCGAGCAGCGCCGTGGCGCGGTGCCGGTCGCCGACGTCGCGGCCTCGTTCCAGGAGGCCGTCGCCGACACCCTGTCACGCAAAGCCGTCGCCGCCTGCCGCGAGCATCGCAGCAGCACGCTGCTGATGGTCGGCGGGGTCGCGGCCAACAGCCGGGTCCGGTCGCTGATGGCCGAGCGTTGCGCGGCGGCCGGCATCGAGCTGCGGGTGCCGTCGCCGCGGCTGTGCACCGACAACGGGGCGATGATCGCCGCTGTCGGCGACCTGCTGGTCCGGGCCGGTCTGCCGCCGAGCCGCCTCGACCTGGGCATGCAGCCGTCGGTGACGCTGCACCGGGCTCTGATCGGCTGATCAGTCGGCGGCGGCCAGCGCGGCGATCCGCAGCGACAGGTCACGGACCACGTCCTGCACGGGCCGGCCGCTGCCGCTGCTCACCAGGGTCAGCGAGACCTCGGTGAGCAGCAGGAACGCGTGCGCCCGTGCGGCGTCGTCGGGGAACTCGGCGGCCAGTGCGTGCGCGCCCGCGACGTCACCGTGGTTACGGGCCGCGATGATGCCGAGCGCACGTTGCATACCGGCCAGCAGGGCCGCCGAGTCGCCTGTCATGCCGAGCGGACGAGGTCTCGCAGCCGCACCAGCAGATCGGCCGGATCACCGGTGGCCTTACCTTGAGCGAAGGCGTCGTTGCCGCCACCACGCCCGGCCAGCAGCAGCTTGATCAGGGCCGCGGCGGACAGGCCGCGTTCGGCTCCGGCCGGGGTGACGGTGACGACGATGCCGGCGCCCGCGATCACACCGATCACGCCGGGCCGGTTGCCGAGCCGCTGGCGGACCTTCTCGGCCAGGTGCTTGCCGTCGCCGGCGGTGGTGACACCGACGTAGGCGATCCCGTCGAGGTCGACGGCGTTGGCCGCGTGGTCCTCGGCGTCCAGGTCGACGAGCCGGTCCCGCAGGACCTCGGACTCCTTCTCGACCTGCTTCATCCGCGCCAGCAGGGCCGCCACCCGCTCGGGAAGCTCCTCGGGGCGGGCCTTGAGCTGGGCGGCGAGCCGGCCGACCAGGTCACGCTCGCGGGCGAGGTAGCGGAACGCCTCGATCCCGGTGACCGCCTCGATGCGGCGCTGGCCGGCGCCGACCGACGACTCGCCGGTGACCGCGAGCGAGCCGATCTGGGCCGACCGGTCGACGTGGGTGCCGCCGCACAGCTCCCGGGACCAGTCGCCGCCGATCTCGACCACCCGGACCGTCTCGTCGTAGTTCTCCCCGAACAGGGCCAGCGCACCTTCGGCACGGGCCTGGTCCAGCGGCACGTAGCGGACCCCGACCGGCAGGTCACGGCGGATGGCCAGGTTGGCGACCTCCTCGACCTCGCTGCGGGTGGCATCCGACAGGCCGCCGCGCCAGGCGAAGTCGAGACGCAGGTAGCCGGGCCGGTTGTAGGAGCCGGACTGCAGCGCGGTCGGGCCGAGCACGTGCCGCAGCGCCGCGTGCACGACGTGGGTGCCGGAGTGGGCCTGCCGGGCGCCGGTGCGCCATTCCGGGTCGACGGCTGCGTGCACGGTGTCGCCGGCGTGGATGGTGCCGTCGAGGATCCGTACCGTATGTGCGATCAGGCCTTTGATCGGCCGTTGCACGTCGATGATCTCGGCCTTCAGATGCGGGCCGGTGAGCAGGCCGGCGTCGGAGTCCTGACCGCCGGACTCGGCGTAGAACGGGGTCCGGTCCAGGAAGACGGTGGCGATGTCACCGGCGCCCGGCAGCACCGCGAGGAGCGTCGACTCGGTCTCCAGGGTCTCGTAGGCCAGCCAGGTCGTCGGGCCGTTCGCGTCGAGCACCGCCCGGTACTGCGAGAGGTCGGCGTGACCGGTCTTGCGGGCCTTGGCGTCGGCCTTGGCGCGGGCCCGCTGCTCGGCCATCAGCGCCCGGAACCCGTCGGCGTCCACGGTCAGGCCCTGCTCGGCGGCGATCTCCAGGGTCAGGTCGATCGGGAAGCCGTACGTGTCGTGCAGCTGGAACGCCTTCGACCCGGACAGCTGCGTGCCGCCGGACGTCTTCGTGTCGGTGATGGCGGTGTCGAGGATGGCGGTGCCGGCCCGCAGCGTACCGAGGAAGGTGTCCTCCTCGCCGTAGGCGACCTGCGCGATCCGCTCGAAGTCGGCCAGCAGCGAAGGGTAGGACGGGGCCATGCAGTCCCGGGCGATCGGCAGCAGCTCGGGCAGTGCCCGGTCGTGCCAGCCGAGCAGCCGCATGGCCCGGATCGCGCGGCGCATGATGCGGCGCAGCACGTAGCCGCGGCCCTCGTTGGAGGGGGTGACGCCGTCGCCGATCAGCATCAGCGCCGTGCGCACGTGGTCGGCGATCACCCGCAGCCGCACGTCGTCGGGGTGGCTCTCGGCGGCGGCCTGCCCGGACTGCTTGCCGTAGACCTTGCCGGTCAGCTCGGCGGCGCGGGCCAGGATCGGGCGGACCTCGTCGATCTCGTAGAGGTTGTCGACGCCTTGCAGGATCGAGGCCATCCGTTCCAGGCCCATGCCGGTGTCGATGTTCTGTTTCGGCAGGTCGCCGACGATCGTGAAGTCCTCCTTGGAGGTCACGTCGGTGATCTCGTGCTGCATGAACACGAGGTTCCAGAACTCCAGGAACCGGTCCTCGTCGACCTCCGGCCCGCCGTCCGGGCCGTACGCCGGGCCGCGGTCGTAGTAGAGCTCCGAGCACGGGCCGGCCGGGCCGGGGATGCCCATCGACCAGAAGTTGTCCTTCTTGCCGCGCCGCACGATCCGCGACTCGGGCAGGCCGATGCCGCGCCACAGCGCATGCGCCTCGTCGTCGTCGAGGTAGACCGTCGCCCAGATCCGCTCCGGGTCGAGACCGAAACCGCCGTCCGCGACCGGCTTGGTGGACAGCTCCCAGGCCAGCCGGATGGCGTCGGCCTTGAAGTAGTCACCGAACGAGAAGTTGCCGTTCATCTGGAAGAACGTGCCGTGCCGGCTGGTCTTGCCGACCTCGTCGATGTCCGGGGTGCGGATGCACTTCTGCACGCTGGCGGCAGTCGAGTACGGCGGGGTGCGCTGGCCGAGGAAGAACGGCACGAACTGCACCATGCCGGCGTTGATGAACAACAGGTTCGGGTCGTCGACGGCCGGCAACGGGGCACTCGGAACCACCGTGTGCCCATTGGCCTGGAAGTGCGCCAGGAACCGCCGCTTGATCTCCGCCGTCTGCATCCACGCACCCCTTATCGCAACTGACATGCAGTTGCATTCTATTGGTGATCAGTGACAGCGCGGGCAGCGGGTCGCCACCGTGACCGGTCCGGCTGCGAACCCGGCGGCGCTCAGCTCGGCGAGCAGGGCGGCCGCCGCGGGACCGGTCAGTGGCGCGACCCGTCCGCAGCTCTGGCAGACCAGACAATGCTGAGAGCGGGAGGCGATCCGATAGCCGACCGAGGAGTCACGGGGGATCGGCACGACCGCGCCGGCGTCGGCCAGGCGGCGCAGCACCCGGTGCACCGTGGTGAGGTCCATCCGCACGTCCCGGGCCTGTAGCCGGGCCTGCACCTCGGCGGCGGTCAGGCAGTCGTACTGCACCAGAACCTGTGCCACGGCGCGGGCAGCCATGGTCCGCCGCATGCCGGCCCCGCTGAGGGCGTTGAGCAGCTGATCGACAGCATTCGCCGATTCCATTCCGTCAAAAGCCGTGATCACAGTCACCGAAACTCCGACACGACATCGATGTGAAGACCTTCCGCCGTACGTTCGAACCTGATTTATTGCAATATAGTCGCAAGAGCCAAGCCTAGGCAGAAGAGAAGGTTCATCAATGGCGGTCTACACGCTCCCCGACATGCCGTACGACTACGGTTCACTCGAACCGGCCATGTCCGGCCAGATCCTGGAGCTGCACCACAGCAAGCACCACGCGGCGTACGTCAAGGGCAGCAACGACACCCTCGACCAGCTCGCCGAGGCCCGTGACAAGGGCGACTACTCCGCGCTGGTCGGCCTGGAGAAGACGCTGGCGTTCAACCTCTCCGGGCACGTGCTGCACTCGATCTTCTGGAACAACCTGCGTCCCGGCGCCAGCGCCGACCGCCCCGAGGGCGACCTGGAAGCAGCGATCATCGAGCACTTCGGGTCGTTCGAGGCGTTCTCCGCCCAGCTGTCCACCGCCACCAAGGGCGTGCAGGGCTCCGGCTGGGGTGTGCTGGCGTGGGAGCCGCTGTCGCAGCGCCTGATCGTCGAGCAGGTCTACGACCACCACGGCAACGTCGGCCAGGGCTCCACGCCGATCCTGGTCTTCGACGCCTGGGAGCACGCGTACTACCTGCAGTACAAGAACGTGCGCCCGGACTACGTCGACCGGCTGTGGAACCTGGTCAACTGGTCGGACGTGACCAAGCGGTTCGACGCGGCCCGCGCCGCCGGCAACCCGATCATCCTGGCCCCGTGACCGAGGCCGGCCCCGGGCCGGCGTTCCTCGCGGCACAACAGGCGGCCGGAGTCATCGCGGCCAAGAGCCGCGGTGACTTCGCCGGCGCCGAGGAACTGCTGTGTGCCATCGGCGACGAGCGGGTCCGCACCCGGGGATTCATGCTGCTCGCCGAGCTCGCTCTCGCCCTGGTGCGGTCCCAGACCGGGCAGAGCATGGACGAGCTCGTTCAGGAACTGACGCTGCTCATGGCCGAGGCCGGCTGAGTCTTGTTCACGATCACGGCGGCGACCGCCGAACAGTTGCGCGAGCTGGCAGACCGGCTGCACACGGTCTACCGGCAGTGCTTCGCGGCGCCGCCGTGGAACGAGACCCCCGACGAGATCGCCGCCTACCCGCGGCAACTCGCCCGGCAGACCGGTCATCCCGGTGCGCACGGCTTCGTCGCCGAAGACGAGCACGGCGAGATCGCCGGAGCCGTGTACGGCTGGCCCGCCCCACCGCGACTGCCGGAGAACAACGAGTACGACCTGGCCGTCCGCGATGCCGTCGGCCCGGATGCCGCGGGTCTCCTGGTCGAGCCCGCGGTGCTCGTCGCCGAACTGATGGTGGCGCCCGCCCACCGCCGCCGGGGCCTCGGCCGCATGCTGCTCGCCCGCTATACCGCCGGGCATCCCCGAGCCTGGCTCGCCACCCATCCACAGGCCGAGGCGGTCGCCCTCTACGAGGCCGAGGGCTGGATCCGCCGCGCCGCCTACATCGTCGGCCGCAAACCGTTCGTGCTCTACACCCGGGAGGCGACGATCGCGCGGCACATCGTTGCGGGCGGCGGCATGTTCGCGACACCGCTACCCCCGGACCGCCGCCCACGACGCCGCCCGTACTGATCCTCGGACTTGCATCCGGTACCGGGGTACAGGCTTACCGTCGAAGCATGAGCACCGACGACCAGCAATGGGCGCCCACAGCGTGCACCCTGCCCACCGCCGAGCGGCCGCTACGCGTCGCCGAGTTCGACGACCTGTTCACCACCGCCCTGCGTGACCAGCAGCGGCCGTCACCCACCCGGCTGCGCTGGTACCTCGACCCGGCCGCCGAGACCGTCGCCCGGGAACTGACCACCCGCGAGAGCGCCTGCTGCTCCTTCTTCACCTTCTCCTTCACCCCCGACGGCGACACCCTGCGCCTGGACATCGAGGTGCCGGACACGCAGGTGGAAGTCCTCGACGCCCTCGCCGCCCGGGCCGCCGGACGGGTGCCGCGATGACCGGGCTCCGCAGCAGCCAGCTCGCGGCGGCCGCCGGGGTCAACCTGCAAACCCTGCGCTACTACGAACGTCGTGGCCTGCTCGCCGAACCCGACCGGACCCTGGGCGGGCACCGGATCTATGCGGCGGAGACCGTCACCGTCCTGAAGGTCATCAAAGCGGCCCAGCGACTCGGATTCACCCTCGACGAGGTGGCGGAGCTGATCGAGACCGGCCGGCACCGGCACGGCGCCGGACCGGACGCCGGGCTGCAGGCTCGCGCGCAGGCCAAACTCGCCGAGGTGCAGCAGAAGATCGACGACCTGCAGCTGATCGCCGGCACCTTGCGGTCGGCGATCGACGCCGGCTGCGACGACCTGGTCACCTGCGCCGGACAGCCGTGCTGCCCGATTCCGTTCGCCGCGATCACGGTAGGAGCACCGGATGCCGAACTCTGCCACTGACCGGCGTCGTCGTCTGCTGCCGAACGGACTGACCGGGTTGGCGGGCGCCGCCTGCGCGGCCTGCTGCCTCATCCCGATGCTGCTCGCCGCCGGTGTGCTCTCCGGCGCCGGCTGGGCCGCCGCGGGAGCCTGGATGCCCGGCATCGCCGTCGTGCTCGCCGCACTCGCCGCCGTGGTCTGGTGGCTGGCCGGCCGACGGCGCCACCGTGCCGGCTGCGGGGGCGGGAACTGCGCGTGCGGTACCCCGTGATCGTGACGTCCGGGGCCGGGCCGATACGGTGCCGGGCGTGACCGTACTGCGATCTCTGCTGTTGTTCGTCCTCGCCGCCGTCGCCGAGATCGGAGGGGCGTGGCTGATCTGGCAGGGCTGGCGGGAGCATCGCGGACTGTGGTGGATCGCCGGCGGGGTGATCGCGCTCGGCGTCTACGGGTTCGTCGCCGCGTTCCAGCCGGATGCGAACTTCGGCCGCATCCTGGCCGCCTACGGTGGCGTCTTCGTCGCGGGCTCGCTGATCTGGGGCATGGTCGTGGACGGTTTCCGCCCGGACCGGTGGGACCTCATCGGCGCCGGGATCTGCCTGGTCGGCGTGGCCGTCATCATGTACGCGCCCCGGGCGGCCGGCGCCTGACCGGCCGAGCGCCGATCAGACCTTGCCGGCCACGTTCGGCCGGAACCCGGCGAGCAGCTCCCACAGCCGCGGCTGGCGCTGCGCGGTTGCCGCGATCACCGGATCGGTGTGCCGCAGGAACGCCAGATGGCGGCACGCATGCGCGGCCACGGCGGCGCGGTCCGCCACGGCGGGCGACGGTGACAGTGGATCGTCCCCGGCGGCAAGCGGCGTCGCCGGGTCCAACTCGACGGCGTCACCGGGATCCGGGTCGGGCAACGTCACATAGGTGAGCACGATCCGGCCCGCGTCGAAGCGCCACGACGTCGAGTGCAGCATGTCGACCTGACCGGAACCGGCCAGCCGCCGGGCCAGGTCGTCGGGATGGACGTCACCGCTCAGGCGGTGTTCACTGACCCGGTAGGTCAGGCGCGCGCCGCGCACCCCGAGCCGGAACACCTCGACGACCGTCGAACCATCGGTGCTGAGATCCACGACGCAATAGTGCTGCAATTGCCAGATCCTGGCAACAAGGGTTCACCTGGAGGTGACGTGGCCTGTGCTGACCATCATGGGTTCCGGTGAGACCAGTCCGACGATGGTGAGCGTCCACCGGACGGTCGCCGCCCGCCTCCCCGACCAGCCCGGCGCGGTGCTGATCGAGACCCCGTACGCCTTTCAGGAGAACGTCGCCGACATCTCCGCCAAGGCCTGCCAGTACTTCGACCGCAGCGTCGGCCTGCACGTCACCGTCGCGCCCGAGACCGACAACGATCAGGCCCTGACACTGCTGCGTACCGCCGACTGGCTGTTCTGCGGGCCGGGCAGCCCCACCTACGCGATGCGCCGCTGGACCGGCAGCCTCATCGCGCAGGCCCTGCACGACCGGTTCCGGCAGCGACGCGGCCACACCGTCTTCGCCTCGGCCGCGGCCGCCACGCTCGGCCGCTGGACCGTCCCGGTCTACGAGATCTACAAGTCGGGCGAGGACCCGTTCTGGGCCGGCGGGCTCGACCTGCTGCGCCATCTCGACCTCACCGTCGCCGTCATCCCGCACTACGACAACCGCGAAGGCGGCACCCACGACACCCGCTTCTGCTACCTCGGCGAACGCCGCCTGCGCATCCTCGAACAACACCTCCCCGACGACGCCGCGGTCCTCGGCGTCGACGAACACACCGCCGTCCACATCGATCCGGACGCCGACCAGGTGCAGGTCACCGGACGCGGCGCGCTCACCGTCCGGCGCCACGGCGCCGACACCGTCTTTGCGTCCGGGTCCGCGTTGACCCTCACCGAGCTGCGGTCCCTCGCCCATCAAGGATTGGGGGTACGGTCCACGCGCCCACCGGTCGCGCAAGAGGCGGACACACCGCCAACGATCTCGGAGACAGCCGCCACCTGCGAACGCCGTTTCGACACCGCCCTGACCGCCCGCGACGCTGACGGCATGGCCCGCGCGATCCTGGAACTGGAGACGGCGGTGCACGACTGGAGCACCGACACCGAGCTCGACGACGGCGCCGACCAGGCTCGCGCCATCCTGCGTACTCTCGTCCTGCGCCTGGCCGCGACAGCCGCCACCGGGCTCGCCGACCCCGCGGACCTGTTGGGCCCGCTCGTCCAGCCCCTTCTGGATCTCCGGTCCGGCCTGCGCGCCCGGCACGACTACGTGACCGCGGATGCCGTCCGGGACGCGCTGATCGCCGGCGGTGTCACCGTGAGCGACGACAACGGCCGGGTGACCTGGCGGGTGCTCAGACCCGGGCGGTGATCAGGAACTGCATCTGCACCTCATGGTTCGCCGACACCCCGTACCGCTGGTCGAGCTCGTAGATCGTCGTCAGCGGAACCGAGGTGACGTCGGTGAGCCCGGCATCGGCCAGGGTCAGGACGGTCTCGTCGATGGACTTGGCGGCGGCCAGGGGCAGCACCGCGCGGACGTCGTCGTTGTAGGACTCGGTGAACCGGTCGGCGCCCTGGTCGAGTCCGTTGGGGAACCAGGTGCTGTCGACCATGGCGACCAGGCCGCCGGGGCGTAGCAGCCGGGTCCAGTTCGCGATCGCGGTGGCCGGTTCGCGCAGTGTCCACATCACGTAACGGCCGACGATCGCGTCGAAGCTGCCGGGCGGGAAGTCCGGGGCGACGGCGTCACCGAGCCGGAAGTCGGGGGCGTTGCCGAGGCCGCCGGCATGTGCGCGGGCGTGGTCGAGCATGCCGGTGGACAGGTCGATGCCGGTGACCCGGTGGCCGAGCCGGGCCAGGGTGAACGCGACCTGGCCGGAGCCGGTGCCGACGTCGAGGACGTCCAGCGGCCCGGCGGGCAGGGCGGACGACCAGATGCCGGCCCAGGCCCGGTTGTCGTCGGCGAGGCGGTCCGGACGGTGCTGGTCGGCGTCGTAGCCGGGGGCACGGCCGGTCCAGTAGTCGTTGATCCGGTCCTGGGCGCTCACGTGGCCTCCTCGTCGTTCGGGTGGAACAGCAGGTGCAGTTCGCCCTCGATGTCCAGGCGGCGGATGCCGATGCCGTAGACGGGTTCGAGAACCTTCGGGTCGAGGACCTCGTCGACGGTTCCGGCGGCCACGACTCCACCGTCGCCGAGCAGCACCAGGTCGTCGCAGTAGCGGGCGGCCAGGTTGAGGTCGTGCAGTACCACGATCGCGCACGTGCCCAGGCCGCGGACCAGGCGCAGGATCTCGTGCTGGAAGCGGATGTCCAGATGGTTCGTGGGTTCGTCGAGCAGCAGGTGGGTGGCCTCCTGCGCGAGCGCCCGGGCGATCAGCACCCGCTGGCGCTCACCACCGGACAGCCCGGCGAACCGGCGGGCCGCCAGGTGGGCGGCCCCGACCCGGGTCAGGCACCGGGCGGCGACCTCGTGATCGGCCGCCCCGGCCCGCTGGAACGTGGACAGGTGCGGGCCGCGGCCGAGCAGCACCATCTCGGCCACCGTCAGCGCGGTCTCGCCGGCGGTCTCCTGCACCACCACCGCCATCCGCCGGGCCGACTCGCGCGGTGACAGCGACGGCAGGGTGTCGCCGTCGACGGTGACCCGGCCGGTGGGGCTGCGCAGCGCGCCGTAGAGCAGTCGCAGCAGGGTGGTCTTGCCGCTGCCGTTCGGGCCGATCAGGCCGAGCACCCGGCCGGGGTGGGCGAGCACGCCCACCCCGTCGATCACCGGGTTGGCGCCGTAGCGCCAGGAGACCGCGTCGGCCTCGATCACGCCGGCGCCTTGAACCGGGTGACGATCTTCTCCAGACCGTCGATGGACAGCGGGGACGGCGGCTCGGTGAAGTTGAACAGCTGCGGCAGCACGTTCCCGGCGGCGACGGCTTTGAGCTTCTCGGCGCCGGGCAGGCTGGTGACGGCCTGCTCGACGGCCTTCGGGTCGCCGTCGGAGTAGAGCAGGATCAGCACGTCGGGGTTACGGCCGAGCAACTCCTCCAGGGTGACCTCGAAGACACGTTCCTTGCTGTCGGCAAACACGTTGGTGAACCCGGCGGCCTCCAGCTGCGGGTGCGCCATGCTCGTCGACCCGTAGGCGTAGGTCACTCCACCCCCGACCGTGGGGTACAGGACTGCGGCGGTGCGCTTGGCACCCGTACCCGCTGAGGATTTGATCGTGTCGAATCGGGCCTTGAGCGCGGTGACCGCGGTGGCGGCTTCGGCCTCGCGGCGGAAGACCTTGCCGTAGGCCTCCATCTGCCGGTAGATGTCGTCGAACGTCGGTACGGCGGTGGCGTTCTCGCACATCGCGGGCTCCTCCAGCAGCGGGATGTTCACCGCCGAGAGGGTGTCGCGCGACAGGTTGTCGACCTCGCCGAGGACCAGGTCGGGCGTCTGGGCGATCACGATCTCCTTGGAGATCTGCAGGTGGCCGCTGGTGTCGGTCTTGTCGGTGAGCAGCGGGATCTTGTCGATCTCGGCCTGGGTGGCGGCGTCGTAGTAGTCCTTCGGGTACTGCCCGGCCCGGGAGACGACCTTGTCCATCACGCCGAGGGCGTGCAGGTACGGCACGGCGGCGCTCTTGAGCAGCACGATCCGCTCGGGCGCCGTGGCGAAGCTGACGTCGACGCCGCAGTTGTTGATCGTGACGCTGCTCGTCGCCTCGGTGGCGGCGTCGGTGGTGCCGCAGCCGGCGACCAGCAGCGTCAGGGAGGCGGCCAGGAGTGCCTTCTTCATGGGGGACCTTTCAGATCAGGCGTCGGATCAGGACCAGTAGGAAGGGGGCGCCGATCAGGGAGGTGATGATGCCGATCGGGATCTCCTGCGGGGCGAGCAGCACCCGGGCGATCACGTCGGCCCAGACCAGCAGGATCGCGCCGAGCAGGGCGGCGACCGGTACGACGCGCACGTGCGGCGCGCCGACGATGCGGCGGGCCAGGTGCGGTACGACCAGGCCGACGAAGCCGATGCTGCCGGAGGCGGAGACGAGCACGCCGACGCAGAGTGAGACCAGCACGAGCAGCCGCATCCGGAACCGGTCGGGGGAGATGCCGAGGGTGTGGGCGGTCTCGTCACCGACGGCCAGCACGTCCAGGCGCCGGCCGACGACGGTCAGGTAGGCGATGGTGCCGCCGATGACCAGCGCGGCGACCGCGAGCAGCGCGTCCCAGCGGGCCAGGCCGAGCGAGCCGAGCAGCCAGAACATCACCGAACGGGAGCCCTCGGCGCTGTTCGACGCGAAGATCAGGAAGCTGGTGGTGGCGTAGAGGGCGTAGCCGACGGCGACGCCGGACAGCAGCAGCCGCATCGAGGTGAGCCGGCCACCGGCCCGGGCGATCACGAACACCAGCAGCGACGCGGCCAGGGCTCCGGCGAAGGCGCTGGCCGACAGGGCGTACTGGCCGAAGCCGGCGCCGGCTCCGAACAGGATCGCGGCGGCTGCGCCGCTGGAGGCGCCGGAGTTGATGCCGAGCAGGTAGGGGTCGGCGAGCACGTTGCGGACCATCGCCTGCAGTGCGACGCCGCAGACGGCGAGGCCGGCGCCGACCAGCATGCCGAGCAGGACGCGGGGGAGCCGGACCTGCCAGACGATCGCGTCGTCCGGCGGCGCCCAGGTCGTCTCGCCGATGCCGAAGAGGTGGTGGGCGATGATCCGGGCGACGGTGGCCGGGCTGATCGCAATCGCCCCCGTGCCGACCGCGACCAGCCCGGTGGCGACCAGCGCGCCGGTGAGTCCGAGCAGCCAGAGGGCGGTCCGGCGGCGCTGTGTGCGCACGCCGAGCAGATCCGTCGCCACCAGCCGCTCCTTCGTTGTTGCAAACTATGTGCAGCAACGTAGCATCGTGATCATCACGGGATGAAGCGGCTGTGGTGCTCGTCTATTGCTGTTGCCAACTCCTGGCGGTAGTGCTTGGTGTCCGGCCCGTGCTGGGTGGCCTGCTCGACGTCCTGATCGCAGGTGCGTGGCACTTCCTCGTCCGGCTTCCGGCGAGTATAACTAACTAACTAGTTCATACATTGCGGTCACCTTTCCCGCCCGTCCACAGCTGGACCGAGGCATCGAGGAAGGCAGTGCACCATGCTCATCGTTGATCATGACGCTGCTCGCAACACCGAAACCGAACCGTCGGCCGAGCCACATCTGACGATCGCCACCGCCTGCCTGTCCGGCACCCTGGAGGACAAGCTGGCGGCCGCTGCGGCAGCCGGTTTCCATGGGGTCGAGATCTTCGAGAGCGATCTCATCGCGTCGGCGTGGTCGCCGGCCACCGTCCGCCAGGAGTGTGCGCGCCGGGGCTTGACCGTCGACCTCTACCAGCCGTTCCGTGACTTCGAGGCGGTCGCGCCCGACACGTTCCGGGCGAATCTGCGCCGGGCCGAGCACAAACTGAGTGTCGTCGAGCAACTAGGCGCGGGCGCGATGCTGGTCACCTCGTCGGAGTCACCCGACGCCGTCGACGACGATCTGCTCGCCGCCGAGCAACTGCGCGAATTGGCCGTACGCGCCGAGCAGCGCGGACTGCGGATCGCCTACGAGGCGCTGGCCTGGGCACGGCACGTGAACACGCCCACCCATGCGTGGCGCATCGTGCGGCACGCCGACCATCCCGCTCTCGGTCTCTGCCTGGACAGCTTCCACGTTCTCTCCCGTGGTGACGACACGGCCGGGATCCGGGTGATCCCCGGTTCGAAGGTCTTCCATCTGCAACTGGCCGACGCTCCCCGCCTGAAGATGGACGTGGTCGAGTGGAGCCGCCATCATCGGCTGTTTCCCGGGCTCGGCTCGTTCGACCTGACCGGCTTTCTGCGGCAGGCCCTCGCCACGGGCTACGCCGGCCCGCTCTCGCTGGAGGTCTTCAACGACGTCTACCGGCAGGCCGACCCCCGCCACGCCGCCATCGACGGGATGCGCTCGGTGCTCGCCCTGCAGGAGTCGGTGGGCGAAACTCATCGGGGCGGCGCACGCCGGCTGCGATCAGCGGGCCTGCCCCCGGCGCCCCGCCTCGGCGGGCACATGTTCACCGAACTGGCGGTCGACGAGGTCTCCGGGCCGGTCGTCGCCCGTACCCTGACTGCTCTCGGGTTCGCCCGGGCCGGCCAGCACCGGTCCAAGCCGGTCCAGCTGTGGCAGCAGGGAGATGCCCGGGTCCTGCTCAACTTCGCGCCGCAGCGAACCGTGGCGCCCGGAACCGCGGCGATCTGCGCCCTCGGCGTGCAGAGCAGCGATCCCGCGGCATCCGCCCAGCGTGCCGACCGGCTGCTCGCACCGGTGCTGCCGCGCGAACGCCGGCCCGACGAGGCGGACCTGAGTTCGGTGGCGGCGCCGGACGGGACGGCGATCTTCTTCTGCCGGGCAGGCGTGGACGGCGGCAGCTGGCTGGCCGACTTCGAGCCCACCGGCGAACGGGTTCGCACCGACGGACTGGTCAGCGCCACTGATCACATCTCGCTGACCGAGCAGGTCGACGACTTCGACCAGGTCGCGCTGTTCTACCGCACCGTTCTCGGGCTGCACGCGGGTCAGACGACGGAACTCACCGCGCCCTTCGGTCTGTTGCGCAGCCGGTCGGCCACCGATGCCGGGCACACGTTCCGGATCACGCTGAACACCGCGCCGCTGCGGCGCGGCTCATGGGCGCCGGCCGTGCCCAGCCCGCAGCATGTGGCGTTCGCCAGCGACGACGTCGTCGCCGCCGCGAAGGCCATGCGGCAGCTCGGCGCGCCGGTGCTGCAGATCCCGGACAACTACTACGACGACCTCGACGCCCGGCTCGGCCCGCCGCCGGAACTGCTGGCCACGCTGCGCGAGCACGCCATCCTCTACGACGCCGACTCCGGCGGCGAATACCTGCACTTCTACACCGAGATGCTGGGTTCCCGGATCTTCTTCGAGGTGGTGCAGCGCATCGGCGACTACGCCGGATACGGTGCGGCGAGCAGCGCACCGGTGCGGATGGCCGCGCACCGCCAGCGTCGCCTACGGCGACTGAAGGACACCCCACCGCAGGCGTACGGTCGTGAGCACGACTATTCGCTGGCCCACCTGACCGCGTTGAGCCTGTCCCCACCGGAACTGGTCGAGGCGGCCGCGGACGCCGGCTACCGGTATGTGGGCCTGCGTCTGACCCGCGTCACGCCGATCGAGCCGCACTATCCGCTCGCCACCGATCCGGCGCTGATGCGCTCGACGAAGGTGCGCCTGGCCGCGACCGGCGTCGAGGTGCTCGACATCGAACTGGCGCGCATCGGCCCGGACGAGAACCCGGGTGACTTGCAGCGTGTCCTGGAGGCCGGGGCGGAACTGGGCGCCCGCCACGTCATCGCCCAGCTGCCCGACCCGGACCGCAACCGCAAGATCGACTGCTATGCCCAGCTGTGCCAGATGGCCCGCCCGCTCGGCCTCACCGTGGATCTGGAGTTCCCGTCGTGGACCGAGACGCCGGATCTGACCGAGGCGACCCGGGTGTTGCGGGCCGCGGATCAGCCCAACTGCGGTCTGCTGATCGACCTGCTGCACTTCGCCCGGTCCGGGTCCAGCGTGGCCGATCTGCAGGACCTGCCGACTGAATGGTTCCACTTCGCGCACGTCTGCGACGCGCCCCCCGGGGTGCCGTCCGCGAAGGAGGATCTCATTCACACCGCGCGGTTCGAGCGGCTCTACCCGGGTGAGGGCGGCATCGACATCGACGGGATCCTCGCCGCCCTGCCGCGTGTTCCGTATGCCCTGGAGATTCCCCGTGCTCAGCTGGTGGCGCAGATCGGCGCCAAGGAGCACGCGCGCCTGGCGGTCGCCGCCGCCCGTCGCCGCCTCGACGGGGTGGCGCTGGAACGCAAGCCGGACGCGGCATGAGTGCCGGTGGCTGGTCAGCTGCCGTCGTGTCGGCTGCCGTCGTCAAAGGTCGGCAGGATGGACGGCGGCATCGGGCCCTTGTTGCGGCGGCCCTGGCCGGTCTCCTCCCAGGCATGGGCGAGGATGCCGACGCTTCGGCTGAGCACGAACAGTCCCCGGGCCAGCGGTGGGGGAAAGCCGAGTTCGGCGTAGATCACCGCGGTGCAGCCGTCGATGTTGATCGGTACGGGCCTGGTTCTGCCGTCGGCGAGCACTTGTTCGATCGCGGTGGCGGCCCGCAGGTAGGAGCCGGCCACGACGCCGTCGGCGACAGCCTGTTCCACCAGGCCGAGCAGGGGGTCCCGGCGCGGGTCGACGGTGTGGAAGCGGTGCCCGAAGCCGGGCAGGTACTTGGAGCGGTCCTGCCATTCGCGGACGGTCATGCCGGCTGCCGAGGCGACGTCGATTCCCTCGCTGTGGCGCTGTCGTACGTCGTTCAGCAGAGTCATGCACTGTTCGCCCGCGCCGCCGTGCACGTCGCCGAGCAGGTTCACCCCGGTCGCCACGGCGTTGTTCAAGCCGATGCCGCAGGTCGCCGCCATGCGCGCCACCGCGATGGACGGCGCGTGTGGCCCGTGATCGACCGAGGCGACCAGAGCTGCCTCGAGCAGGTGTTCCTGGCCGGTGGTGGCGGTCTCGCCGCGCAGCATGAGCCAGATGATGCCGGCGAAGCTGATCGAGCCGATCAGGTCCTGCACCGGACGCCCGCGCAGGTCGATGCGGTTGGGCTCGATCCGTGAGATGTTCGTCGCCCACCAGTCGGACACGTCGCTCAGGGTCGGCTCGTTCCGGTGGTCGTTCACGGTGTGCTCACCTCGTCGGCGGGGGTTTTGTACGCGTTGTTGTGCTCGCCGAGCAGCGGTGGCGGCGTTGTCGGCTGCAAGGGTTCGCCGTTGACGAGCACTCCGCTGCCGGTGACCCGCAGGGTCCGGTTCGGGTCGCCGGGGAACTCCAGGTCGGTGAAGAAGCCGCGTACCTTCAGCTGGTCGAGGTCCATCGCCTGCGCGACGGTGAGGATGCGGGCCGCCGGGACGCCGGCCGCCGACAGGCGCTGCTCCCATTCGATGGCCGACCGGCTACGCAGTGCGGTGTTGATCTCGTCGTTGAGGGCCGCCCGGTGCTGTTTGCGGGCCTCGCGTTCAGCGAACCGTGGGTCGGTGAGCAGTTCGGTGCGCTCGATGATCCGGCACAGCGTCGCGAACTGCTCCTGCCGGTTGGCGGCGATGTTGAGCGGCCCGTCCGCCGCGTGGAAGGTCCCGGACGGGGCGGCGGTGGCGTTCTGGTCGCCCATCGGCTCCGGCGCGACGCCACTGACGAGGTAGTTCGACGCCGCCCAGCCCATCGCCGACAGCGAGGTCTCCAGCATCGAGACGTCCAGGCAGACACCCTTGCCGGTACGGGCGCGGCCGGCCAGGGCCGCGGCGATCGTCATGGCGGCGACCAGGCCGCCGACGGTGTCGGAGACCGGGAAACCGACTCGCAGCGGGGCGGTCTGCGGCGTGCCGGTGACGCTCATCATCCCGGACAGGCCCTGGATGATCTGGTCGTACGCGGGGGCCTGGCGCATCGGGCCGGTCTGCCCGAATCCGGAGATCGCGCAGTAGACCAGGCGAGGGTTGATCCGGTGCAGGGTGTCCCAGTCGTAGCCGATCCGGCTGAGCACCCCGGCCCGGAAGTTCTCCAGCAGGACGTCCGCATCGCGCAGCAGGCCCTCGAACGTGGTCCGGTCGGCGGCGTTCTTGAGGTCGAGTTCGACGGATTTCTTTCCCGCGTTCTGGGCGAGGAACGAGGCGCCGATCCCGGCCTGGTTCAGCTCCGGCTCGGGGCCCAGCTTGCGGGCCAGATCACCGTCACCGGGTCTTTCGATCTTGACGATCTCCGCACCGAGAAGCATCAGGTGGTAGCTGCAATACGGGCCGGCCAGGACGTTGGTCAGGTCGAGGACCTGGATGCCGTGCAGCGGTCGATCGTCATCCATCAGAGGTGCCCCTCGGTCGTCATCGGGCGGCGGGCCCGGCATGGCGGTCAGGCGGCGGATCAGTGCGACGTCAGTGCCCCTCCGCCGGCTCGGGAAGCAAGGCATTGCCAGGGGACCGCACGGCCCGTACGTTACACCTAGTCCACAGAGTGGTCCATATGGTCTACCAAGTGGTGCGCTTGAAGGAGTGGTGATGACTGACGACCCACAGGACGCGCCGATCGCCGTCGGTTGCCTCATCGCCGGCGAGTGGGTGAACGACGGGCCGCACGCGGACCGGGCCGGTCCCTGGACCCGGACAGCCGTCAGCACCGCCCGGCAGGCCGGCGAGATCGATGTCGAGGCGGCGCTGCGCTACGCACGCCGCGGCGCCGCCGCGGTTGCCCGGATGTCACCCGCGGCACGGGCCGGCGTGCTCGAACGCGCTGCGCAGGCCGCTCTCGCCCGGCGCGACGAGCTGGCCCGGCTGCTCGCCCTGGAGCTCGGCAAGCCGGTCAAGGACGGCCGTGGCGAGATCGACCGGGTGGCCGACACCTTCGCGGTCTGCGCCGCCGAGGCCCGCCGGGTCGGCGGCGAGGTCCTGCCGGTGGCAGGCTGGCCCCGCGGGGTGGGCAACACGGCACTGACCTACCGTGCGCCGGTCGGTGTCGCTCTCGCGATCACCCCGTTCAATGCGCCGGCGAACCTGCTCGCCCACAAGCTGGGCGCCTCTTTCGCGGCCGGCAACACCACCTTGGTCAAACCCCCGCCCCAGGCGCCGGCCTCGTCCGTTGCGGTGGTGCGCCTGCTGCTCGACAGCGGGATGCCGGCCGAGGCGGTGCAGGTGCTGCACGGCGGTGGTGCGGTCGGTGCCGCCCTGAGTTCCGCGGCCGAGGTCGGCGTCATCAGCTTCACCGGAAGCCCGCAGACGGGTGCCGCGGTGGCCCGGTCGGCCGGTGCCAAGCGTCTGGTCCTGGAGCTCGGCGGCAACGCCGCGACGATCGTCTGCGACGACGCGGACATCGCGGCGGCCGCCCGGATCTGCGCCGCCACCGGCTACAGCAACTCCGGGCAGAGCTGCATCTCGGTCCAGCGGGTCTACGTCCACCGCAGCCGGTACGAGGAGTTCCTCGACGCGTTCACGCTGGCCGTCGAGAAGCTCACGGTCGGCGATCCGCTCGATCCGGCGACCGACGTCGGCTCGATGGTCGACGACGACGCGGCCGAGCGGGTCGTCGCGTGGGCACAGGAGGCCGCCGCCGCAGGCGCCACCATCACCACCGGTGGCCGCCGCGACGGAGCGACGGTGATCCCGACCGTCGTCGCCTCCGCCCCGCCGGATGCCCGGATCATCCGCGAGGAGGTGTTCGGCGCCGCCGTCGCCGTGCAGCCGTTCGACGACTTCGCCGAGGTGCTTGCCACCTGCAACGACAGCCGCTACGGGTTGCAGGCCGGCCTGTTCACCCACGACATGCGCCGGATCCTGACCGCGTGGCGCGAGCTGGAGGTCGGCGGCCTGATCGTCAACGGGTCCTCCAACTTCCGCCTGGACCACGTGCCGTTCGGCGGCGTCAAGGACTCCGGCTTCGGCCGCGAGGCGCCGCGCTGGATGATCGACGACTACACGGTCGTCAAGACCCTCCTGCTGCGCGGCATGTCCCTTCACGGAGAGCAGGAGGAGATCTGATGGGCACCCGCACCGCCGCCGAGGCGATGGTCGACCAGTTGGAGTCGTACGGCGTCGAATACGTCTTCGGCACCTGCGGGCACACCAACATCGCCCTGCTCGACGCCATCGGGCGCAGCAGCATCACGTTCGTCATCGCCCGCCACGAGCAGGCCGCCGCCCACGCGGCCGACGGCTACGCCCGCGCCAGCGGCCGTACCGGGGTGGTGCTCATGCACGTCGGCCCCGGCCTGACCAACGGGGTCACCGGTGTGCTGACCGCTGCCCTCGACTCGGTTCCGCTGGTCGCGATCGCCGGCGACATCCCCTCCTACTACCGCGGCCGGCACCCGCACCAGGAGGTGAACCTGCACGCCGACGCCGACCAGGCTGCGATCTACCGGCCGTTCGTCAAACGGGCCTGGCAGGTCCACCGGGCCGCCGACCTGGCCCGCTTCACCGAACGCGCCTTCTGGACCGCGGCCTCCGGGCGGCCGGGCGCGGTACTGCTCAGTGTGCCCATGGACCACTTCTCCCGGCCCGCGCCGGCCGATTCCGGCAACACCTTTCCGCTGGCGGTTCCGCACCGGCCGGCGCTGTCCGCCGACATCGCGGACCGCATCGCCGACCTGCTGATCGCCGCTGAGAAGCCCCTCGTCTACATCGGCGGCGGCCTGCGCCGCGGACCCGGGCTCGACGCGCTGCGCTCGATGATCGAGCACCTGGACATCCCCGTGGTGCACTCGCTGATGGCCAAGGGAACCCTGCCCGACGACCACCCGCTGCTGCTCGGCATGCCCGGGTTCTGGGGCCTGAAGATGACCAACGAGTACACCCGCGAAGCCGACGTCGTCCTGGCCCTGGCCACCCGATTCGCCGAGACCGACGCCAGCTCCTGGGACGACCGCTACACCTGGCAGTTCCCACCTGGGCGGCTCATCCAGATCGACATCGACCCGGCCGAGATCGGCCGGAACTACCCGGTCGAGATCGGCGCCGTAGCCGACGTCACGCACGCGGTGCAGACGATCGACACCGCTGTCCGCGCCCGATCGCCGCAGCCACGGCGCCGAGACGGGCTCCGCGAAACCATCACCACGACCAGGCGCACGCTGTTCACCGACAGCCGCGAACGCGGCACCAGCGACAACTTCCCGCTACGCCCGGAACGCATCCTCACCGACCTGCGGGCGATCCTGCCCGCCGACGCGGTGCTGGTCACCGACGTGGGCTGGAACAAGAACGGCGTCGCCCAGTGCTACGAACTGCCCGAGCAGGGCCGGTTCATCACACCCGGCGGCGCCTCGACGATGGGCTTCGGCCCGGCCGCCGCCGTCGGGGTGCAGCTCGCCGAACCCGAGCGGACCGTGGTCGCCCTGATCGGTGACGGCGGGATGAGCGCCCAGCTCCCGGCGCTGCCGATGGCCGTGGAACAGGGCGCACCGGTGATCTTCGTGGTGATGAACAACCGATCCCACGGCACCATCAGCGATCTGCAGTCCGCCAACTTCGGGCAGAGTTTCGGCTGCGACTTCACCGGCCCGGACGGCACACCGTACAGCCCGGACTTCGCCGCCCTCGGCCGTGCCTGCGGCGCCGACGGCTACGCCGTGAACAGCGCCGACGACCTCGGGCAGACGCTGCGAACCGCCCTCGCCGCGCGGCGCCCGGCGGTGATCGACGTGCCGATGGTCAACGAGCCGGTACCGACCCCGGGCCACTGGAACATCAAAGACATCTACCAGGGCATCTTCGACTGATCCGGAAGGCGAGGCCGCCGGTGCCGGAACGGCTGTTCATCCTCAACGGTCCCAACCTCGACATGCTCGGCCGCCGCGAGCCGCACCTGTACGGCCGGACCACGCTGACCGCCATCGAAAGCCGCTGCCGTACGGTCGCCGGGGAACTCGACTTCGACCTGTTCTTCGCGCAATCCAACGCCGAGGGGCAACTCATCGACTGGGTGCATCAGGCGTACGCGGAGACGGCCGCGCTCATCGTCAACCCGGCCGGCCTGTCCACCAGTTCGGTCGCCCTCTACGACGCGCTGCGGATGCTCGACCGGCCGATCGTCGAAGTGCACCTCACCAACGTGTTCGGCCGCGAACCGCTCTACCGGAACCTGCTGACCGCGGCGGCGGCCTGGGGATTCCTGGCGGGCTTCGGCGCGGAGGTCTACGAGATGGGAATGCGCGGCCTGGCCGCTCACCCGTCCCGAGGTGACCGGCCATGCGGATAGGGATCATCGGCCGTCGACGAGTCGTCGCGTTGCGGCGCGGCCGTGGAGCTGGCGCCGTGACCGTGGGGGAGGGGTCAGCGGCTGCTGAACGGGCGATCGAAGCCCCGTTCGGCCATCTGCTGAGCCATCTGCTGAAGGTCGGCGGCGAACTCGGTGACCCGCTCGGGGGTGAAACGCACGGTGGGACCGCTCAGTGCCAGGGCGGCGACGACTCCGCCGGTGTGCCCGAGGACCGGAACGGCCACTGCGGACAGCCCGTCCTCGCGTTCGCCGTGGCTCTCGCCGTACCCCCGCTCGGCGGCCTCGGCGATCCACGCCCGCATCGTCTCGGCATGCTCTCGCCCGTGGGGCGAGGTCTTGGCGATCCGCTCCAGCAGAGCCGGAGTGGCGTCGCGGAGCAGAACCTTGGAGGAGGCGCCGGCCCACATCGGCAGTTCGTCGCCGACCTGCACGACGTGCCGCAACGGTTGCGGGCTCTCCTGCTGGGCGACACACACCCGGTAGATGTCGCGGACCACGTACACATTGACCGTCTCGCGCCGCCGGGCGGCCAGTTCGCGCATTCCCCGCTGGGTCTCGGGCGGCAACTCCCAGCTGCGGCGGGCGAGGTGCGCCCAGCGCCACAGACCCGGTCCGGCCATGTATCCGCTGCCGGTGGCCCAGAGCAGGCCACTCTGCTCCAACGTCGACACCAGACGCAGCACCGTCGTCTTGGCCAGGCCGGTCTCCTCCACGATGTCCCGGACCGTCACCCGGGGCCGCTCGTCGGTCAGCAGCCCGAGAATGCCCAGCGCCCGCTGCACGCTGCGTACTCCCTGCTGATCGGCGGCTTCCGCCGCGGCATTGCGGGTGGTGGGCGCGTCCACGGCTGTGCACTCTCCTCGTATCCCGGGAATGGTTCGCTGACCATCCTGCCTGCACCGCCACGATTCTCGCGGCCGGGGCCTCGCATTCACGTATCCGTAACGGACCGGACTCAAGCCCTTGCCAGGGCCACGGAGTCACCGTAGGTTACGCGTAATCCGTACAGCGGTTCAAATGGTCTGCCAAGCGGTTCTCTATCGGGCAGGTCGCTGCTGTCGATTCCGGTGATGACGGGCAGACTTCTGAGAGCGAGGCGCATCGTTGAGGACTCCATCACGCATCGGCAGCGACAGCTGATGGCCGCCGACCCGCAAGCCACCCCCGGCGGCCAAGCCTCCCCGGCAGAGCCGGAAACCCGGCGACACTGGCTCGAGCCGAGAATCCTGCGCCTCTGGGGATCGATCGAGCTGGGGATCGGCTGTGTCGCCCTGGTGACGATCTTCGTCAGCGTGCTGTGGCAGGTCGTCAGCCGGTTCGTGCCGGCGCTCAACTGGCCGGGCGTGAGCGAACTCGCGAACTACTCGCTGATCGTGCTGACCTTCATCATGGTCGGCTACCTGATCGGCAACAACGGCCACATCACCATCCAGATCATCGACTACCTGGTGAAAGGGCGCGCCTTCGTGGCCGTCAAGGCCGTGTCCGCAGCCTGCACCGGCCTGATCTGCGCCCTGCTCGTCTGGGAGGCCTGGGAGCTGATCCAGGCCTACCCGACCCGGACGACAGCCGCACTGGGCATCCCGATCTGGACCCTCTACGCGGTCCCGATGCTCGGGTTCGCCTCCGGCGCCGTCCGTGCCGTCGTCCGTGTGCTCGCCGCCGGCTACGACGAGGCCCCCTTCGACGCGGCGGAGGCGAAATGATCCTCGAACTGTGGATGGTCGGCGCCGTCATCGCCCTGCTGCTGCTCCTCCGGGTGCCGGTCGGACTGGCCTTCATCGGACCCAGCCTCTGGTACGCGCTGGCCGACGGCCGCTCCGCCGGCTTCGCGCTGAAAACCACCTTCGACGGTCTCAACAGCTTCCCGCTGCTGGCCGTCCCGCTGTTCATCCTGGTCGGCGTGCTGGCCAACCGGCTCGGCATCGCCGACCGGCTCTACGAGTTCTGCCTCGCCGCGCTCGGCCGGCTGCGTGGCAACCTGGCCTACGTCAACGTCGGCTCCGCGGTCGGCTTCTCCTGGATGAGCGGCTCCGCCCTGGCCGACGTCGCCGGCCTCGGCAAGATGCAGATCCCACAGATGGTCAAAGCCGGCTACCCGGCCGGATTCGCCTCCGGCCTCACCGCCGCGTCGTCACTGATCAGCCCGGTCATGCCGCCGAGCATCCCCGCCGTCATCTACGCCGCGACCGCGACGATCTCCACCGGCGCCCTGTTCGCCGCCTCCGTGCTGCCGGCGTTCGCCATGGCGATCGGGCTGTGCGTGTACATCTTCTTCTGGACCCTGCGCCGTCCGCAGTTCGGCTCGGTCCCCTTCGACCGTGCCCGATTCGCCCGTGCCGCCGTGAATGCCGTCGGACCCCTGCTGACACCGGTGATCCTGCTGGGCGGCATCCTGTCCGGCATCTTCACCCCGACCGAGGCCGCCTCGGTGGCCGTGCTCTACATGCTCATCCTCGGGCTGATCTACCGCTCGGCGAACCCCCGGGTCCTGCTTCAGTCGCTGCGCGAGACCGTGGTCATCACCGGCGGCATCACCCTCATCCTGGGCGCCGCCGCCCTGCTCGGCCTGCTCCTGACCCGTGCCCACGTCTCCCGCGACATCGCCGAATACCTCACCTCGGTCTCGGAGAATCCCTGGATCTTCATGATCCTCGTCAATGTCATCCTGCTGATTCTCGGCGCCCTGATCGACGCCACCGCGGTGATTCTCGTGACCGTGCCGGTCCTGTTGCCGATCGCCATCGACCTCGGTGTCGACCCGGTCTACTTCGGCGTCGTCATGATCATCAACCTGATGATCGGCCTGCTCACCCCACCGGTGGGCAGCGTCCTCTACATCACCAGCTCGGTCACCGGCAAACCGGTCGACGTCGTGTTCCGCGGCGTCGCACCGTTCCTGATTCCCCTGGTCGCCGTGCTGATCCTGGTCACCGCACTGCCGGGTCTCGTGCTCTGGCTACCAGGCCTCCTCGGATTCTGATCCACCGGCCCGCCATCCCACACCGGGAGGAGAAAGTCATGACCCACCGTCCAGCAGGATGGCTCCGCCTCACCGCGGCGCTCACCCTTCCGATAGCGCTCGTTCTCGCCGCAGGCTGCTCCACCTCGAACAACACCCCCGCAGCAGAAGGCGGGAACCCCACCCTCAGCATCAAGATCGGTAGCTCGCAACCGGAGAGCCAGCCGAACTTCCACTGCGGCATGAAACTGCTCAAGGAACGCGTCGAGGCACAGAACCTCGGCCTCACCTTCGAGTTGTTCCCGAACAGCCAGCTCGGACCGGACGCCGAGCGCTTCGCCGGCGTGCAGAGCGGCGACATCGACATCGACCTACAGGGCGGCTCGGCGATGTCGACCGCCTTCCCGCAGATCGGTGTGCTCGACGCCGCCTACGCGTTCAACGACATCGACCACTTCTTCAAGTGGGTCGACCAGAACGGCAAGGACTTCTTCACCGACTTCAATACGGCCACCGACACGACCATCGTCGACGCCTGGTACTTCGGCATGCGGACCTTCACCGCCACCAAGCCCATCAAGCAGCCGGCCGACCTGTCCGGACTGAAGATCCGTTTCCCGAACACCCCGCAGTTCCTGGCCAACGCCGAGGCGCTCGGCGCCAACGCAGTCGCCATCGCGGTCGAGGAGCTCTACCTGGCACTGCAACAGGGCGTCGCCCAGGGCCAGGAGAACCCGGTCGTGGCCACCCACGCCCAGAAGTTCGACGAGATCCTCAAGGTCGCCAGCCTCACCAACCACCAGGTCGGCGCCCACTACGTGGTGGTCTCCGACAAGACCCTGGACAAGATGAGCCAGCCGCAGAAGGACGCCCTGTTCAAGGCGATCCACGAGATCCGCGCCGAGAACCGCAAGTGCGTCGACGACGAGACCGAGAAGGTCCTCGACGGGTGGCGCGCCGACCCCACCCGTACCGTCGTGGAAATCGACCAGGTCGACCGGACCGCCTTCATCAGCAAGGCGGAGGCCTTCTTCAACAGCCACTACACCGGCGAGAACCTGGAGCTCTACAAGAGCATCCGGGCGTCCGCCTGACCGAGGGGCGCGGGGCCGGCGATCCGCCGGCCCCGACACCAACCTGGAAGAGGTACGGGTGACCAGCCCTCAACAACCACACATCCTGGTCGGGCTGATCGGCGCCGGCATCGGCTCCTCACACTCGCCGCTATTGCACGAGAAAGAGGCAGACCGGCGGGGGATCCGGCTCCACTACACGACCATCGACTCCGACGCACACGGCCTCACCGCCGACGACCTGCCCGGCCTGCTGCGCTGGGCCCGCACCCTGGGATACCGCGGACTCAACGTCACCTACCCCTTCAAACAGCAGATCGTGCGCCACCTCGACCAGCTCTCGGCGCAGGCGAGAACCCTCAAGGCGGTCAACACCGTGGTGTTCACCGACGACGGCACCTGTGGGTACAACACCGACGCCGTCGGCTTCGCACGCCATTTCGACCGCGCCTTCACCGTCGTGCCCAGGAACCAGGTGGTTCAGCTGGGCGCCGGCGGAGCCGGATCAGCGGTCGCGCACGCCATGCTGACCCTGGGCGCGGGCCGGCTCACCCTCGTCGACGTCGACCGCGCCAAAGCGCACCGGCTCGCCGCCCTGCTGGCCGGCGAGTTCGGCAACGACCGCATCCGCGTCGGCGCACCCGCAGAAGTGGCAGCACTGCTGGCGGGCGCCGACGGGCTGATCAACACCACCCCGATCGGGATGGCGCATCACCCGGGTTGCCCGGTGCCTGTCGGCGTCCTGCGCCCCGACCTGTGGGTGGCGGACATCGTCTACCGGCCGACCGACACCGCCCTGCTCCAAGCGGCCCGCGCCACCGGTGCCCGGACGTTGCCGGGCGCGGGAATGAGCGTCTACCAGGCGGTTGCCGCGTTCGAACACTTCACCGGCATCCCCGCGGAACCGGAAGCGATGCTCGCCGACTCCGCGGACCTGCTGCGTAACGGCCTCTGACGGTCTCATACGGTCAGAGGCGCTTGCGGTCCCGGGGCCGGCGGAAAGCGGACGCGCTGTAGTAGCGGACGCCGTCGGGTCCGAGACTGTAGTGCTTGAGGAAGTCCCAGAGCATCGGCGACTCCTCGAACGTGGTGTTGTGCGATCGGTACAGATTCCTGGACAGCTTCAGCACCGGGATCTCGGTGTGGGCGCCGTGCCAGGTCCAGGTCCGGAAACGGTCACGCCAGCCGTGGCGTCTCCCCGCGACGGTGTCCACATCGGCGAGCGCAAGCCCGTTCACCCCCAGGTGGTACCGGGCCCAGCTGTCGAGCGAGTTCTGCGTGTCGTCCCAGAGTTCACCGGCGAGGAAGCCGAGGTCGCCGTACCCGTAGATCTGGTAGTTGGGAATCATCCGCCCGCTCGCCGGGACCTGTACACCGTCGATCGTCACCATGCCGGCGGCATCCGGGGCCGTGGTGAACGACGTCGAAGCCACCGCCGCGAAGTACTCCGGATGGGCGATCGCGAAGTTCTGCGTCACCGCACTCCCGGCGGACTGCCCGGTGGAGTAGAGCCGGGTCGGATCGACCGGGAACTCGTCGATGATCAGCGCGCGCAGCTGTTGATAGAAGGTGTTCGAGTCGCGGTGGCTGACCGAGACGGAGGTGGTGCTGTACTGCTCACCGATGACGACGAGGATGAAGCCTTCGCGTTCGGCGACCGTCCACCAGCCGGTGGCGTCGAAGAAGACCTTGGCGGTCTGGCTGTTGCCGGGCCAGACGAAGACGACCGGGGCCCGGTCCCGCCACAGCCGGCGGGCGGAACCGGGAACGTGGACGAGATATTCGCGTAGGTATCCCTCAACCATCATGGTGCGGACCTGGACGCCCAGCCGCGTGTAGTCGGCGCGTTCCATCAGCTGGTTGCCGTAGGCGAAGAAGTTCTCATACCGGGTGTAGCGGGTCAGGAAGTCGACGATGCGATGGGTGCCGATCGGGCGCTGCTGGACGGCCACCTGGGAGATCGGCCCGGAATGCGACGTCATCCAGCGACGGGAGTCGCGACGCTGCCGATACACGCCATCACGAGTGTGGCGTCCGGTGTCGTTGGCCTGCCTCCAGTAGGACAGGCTCGCTCCGATCGACTCCCGGTCGGGCTGGACGTAGAGGGTGGGCAGGACCGTCTCGTCGTACCTGATCAGGTCGAAGCCCGCGGGGAACTCGACCGGCGTGTAGCCGTCGGTCTCACCGCCGAACTCTCGGCCGGCGTAGGACGCCAGATATCCGGCATCGAGCCCCGGTGAGCCGATGTACGCCTGGCTGATGACCCGCAGGGGATGCGCGACCGCCCACGCTTCCAGAGCCGGTGCGCCGGTGCCGTAGCCGACGAGATAGTGCAGACCGAAGATCGAGAAGTAGCGGTTGTTCTGGAAGAAACCGATCGCGGCCTCGACGTACGCGGCTTCCGCCGCGAGGCTTCCCCAGCCGCCCGGGCCGGGTTCCAGCACGAACAGGCCCTCCTGGCGCCGGTCGGCGATACCGGCCCACCCGGTTCGCCGCAGGAACTCGCCGGTCTCGACGCCGTCGGGTACCGCGATCACCGTGTAGTAGGACCGGATCGGTGTCTCGGCAGAGATGTAGACCTTCGCGGTCCGGTTCCCGAACGACTTCGTCCAGTAGCCGGTCATCTCCCGCGGCAGTTTGCTGGCCCGGGAGTAGTCGTAGGCGGGGAACGGCCGGCCGTCCAGAGACTGAGGCGGGCCGAGCGGGGCCGGGTGGCCCGCCCCGGCCGGTGTGGCGGTCAGGGCCTGGTTCGTCAAGGTCGCACTCACCGCGAGCGCGGCAGATCCCCGCAGCAGGCGGCGTCGATCGATCGTACTCATCGCTGTGTGGCCTTCCATTGGTGACGGCTGAGGACCGGGTCCGTGCGGCGTCTACTTGTGGATCCGTACCGTCGCGGTTGAGGTGAGCTGCTTCTGGGTGCCCTCGTGCAGGAAGTTCGCGACCACCGTCAGCGGCACGGCGTCGCCTTCGGGCACGTTGTTGTCGAGGTCGGCCTTGTCGAACACCACGACCAACGTGCGGCCGATCGCCTTCGCCTGGGTGGCCGTGACGGGTGTCTGCGACAGCGGCGTGCGGAGTTCGACGCCGCCGTCGAGCCGGTAGCCGGCCGGCAGCGACAGCGTTGCCGTCACCGATCCGCGGACTCCGGTGAACACCCCGGTCCGGGAACCGAGGTCGACGGTCGCCGGAACGAAGCGCAGCGCACCCGGTAGGTCCTGCGGTGTCGGATACACCTCGATCTTGCCGGCCGGCCGAGGGTCGGTGCAGTCGTTGAAGAAGTACTCACCGACGCGGTCGAAGGTGAACTCGAAGCGTTCCCCGGGATCCAATCGTGGGTTGAACAGTCCCTCGAAGTACTGGGTCGCGCAGTGCGGCAGTTGGTTGGGGAAGTTCGGGAACGTCTCGGCTCCCGGGTTCAGGAACGTCACGGTGGTCCCGACCGGCACCCGCAGGTGGGTCGGTGCCATGCCCCGCTGCGAGGTGTTGTCGCGTGCGGCGATGGTGTCGGTGGTGCGGTCGGCGCGGCCCAGGTAGACCGTGTTGTTCACGGTCGTCCCGTCGACCGGGCTGCCCTGAACGGGACGGCGGATCGCCAGCGGCGCCGTGTCCGGCCCCTCCTGGCTACCCGACTCGGTCGTGTAGTCCCCGCCGAGCTTGAACGCCCACAGTGAATCGCCCTGGGTCACCGAGCCGCCGTACGGGTTGGTGGATCCGGCGGCGAGGACGGCGACGTACTGTTCACCGTCTGCCATGTAGGTGATCGGGGCGCCGGCGATGCCCGACCCGGTCTGGAACTGCCACAGGACGTCGCCGTCGCGGGCGTCCATCGCGAGCAGCCGGCCGTCGATCTGGCCGGCGAACAGCAGGTCGCTGGCGGTCGTCATCGGGCCCTGGCCGTGCGACATGTCGGTGCCGAGGTGGTTGCGCCATTTCACCTTGCCGGTCGAGGCGTCGTAGGCGAGGATGCCGCCGGTCTGGTACTGGCCGATCGCGCGCTGCCCGTTGGCGGCGGCGCCGTTCCAGTGGGCCACCGGGTTGGTGCCGTACGGGAAGTACACGAGGTTCGTGCTGTGGCTGTAGGAGTCGTTCGACCAGTCGCCGCCGCCGTTCTGGCTGGTGGTGGAGAGGATCGGCAGGTCCCACTGCGGGTCGTACATGCAGCCTTCACGATGGCCGGAGCGGTGGCCCGGCGGATAGGTCAGGAACGGTTCGTCGGCCTTGACGTAGCTGTCCGGGTTGAAGACCAGGTTGCCGTCGGCGTCGGGTTGGTAGCCGTTGTAGTTCGGTACGGCACGCCAGGGGTCGCCCGGGACGTTACGCGGGTCGAGCTTCTGCCAGACGACGCATTCGGGCAGCAGCCGCTGCGCCGGGAACGGCTGGGTCTCGGCGTTGTGTTGCCGGGAGTCCAGGATCATCGGCTTGTCGGCGACCGGGAGCACAGGTTTGCCGTTGGTCCGGTCGAGCACGAACTGATGCCCCGACTTGCTGCCGTAGAACACCACCTTGCGCTTCTGGCCCTTGATCCTGATGTCGGCAAGCGTCGGCGGGTGGACGTTGTCCATGTCCCACACGTCGTGCCGGATCGACTGGTAGTGCCACTTGTAGGCGCCGGTCTTCATGTCGACGGCGACCATGGTGGTGGAGAACAGGTTGTCGCCGGGGCGTTGGGAGCCGTCCTGGGAGCTGTGGCAGCTGCGCGGGTTGCCGAAGGTCAGGTAGTAGAAGCCGAGTCCGGGGTCGACCGCGCCGTGCATCCACGGTGTCGCGCCGCCTTCGAGGTTGCATTCGGTGCCGTCGGGCAGCTTCGGGCCCCAGGTGCCGCCGGCGTCGACGGAGTTGCCGTTCACGTCGGTGTAGACGGTGCCGCGGGCGGGCCCGCCGAAGAAGTGCCACAGGTAGCCGCCATTGTCGGCGCGGACCGCGACGACCGCCGCGCGGTCGCCGTTGGCGGCGTGGGCGTAGACGATGCCGTCGTGGTAAACGGTCGCGACCCGGTCGAGGTTGCCGAGGTCGACGCCGGCCTGCAACGCCGGTTGCACGGCCCAGACCTGCTCGCCGGTGTCCTTGTCGAGGGCGACGACGCGGTCGCCGTCGGCGAGGGTGTAGACCTTGCCCTGGCCGATGGAGACGCCGCGCCGGGTGTCCGCCGTGGCGAAGCCGTCCGGCGCCCATTTCCACTTCGGTGCGCCGGTGGCGCCGTCGACGGCGATCACCTCGCCGCCGGGGGTGTCGAGATAGATGATCCCGTCGGCGACGATGGGCGTCGTCTGCTGGCCGACGGCGTCGCTGGCCGGCGCGACTGCCGAGACATGGGTACGCCATGCGGGGCCGAGTTTGTCGAGGTTGCGCTGGGAGATCTGGGTGAGTCCGGAGTAGTGCTGGTTCGCGAGGTTGCCGCCGACGGTGGGCATGTCCGCCCCGGTGGGTTCCAGGCCGGGCGGTTCGGACTGTCCGGTGGCGCCACGAGGGCTCTGGGCGGCGACGGCGGACGGTCCGGCGGCGACCGCGACGGCGACCAGGATCGGTGCGAGGATTCGTATTCTCATCGATCGCCTTCCGTCGCTACTTGCGCCTGGCCGGCGTACAGAACGGCTCGTTGCCCATGGCGGACTTGATGCCGTGTTCCAGATGGGTCTGGAACTCGGCGGCGCCGGGGGAGGCCGAATTCTCCTGGAAGGCGGCCGCGTCGTGGCCGAGGGTGGTGACCCAGGAGCGGCCGCCGTCGTAGTACTGGCACCAGGTGACCGGGTGGAAGTCGCCGTGCCCGGGGTGCGATCCTTCGCCGCCCGCGCCGTCCGCCAGTGTCCGTTCGTCGACGGTGGCGAGGAAGTTCACGTTGGTCGGGTACGGGACGAGGTTGTACCACTCGTCGGAGAAACCCCAGCGGCGTGGCAGGCCTCTGGTCGACACGTCCCGGTCGTTGACGATGACGACGTCGCCTGGCTGGTTGCGTCCGTGGTTGTAGTAGTTGGCGTTGCCGAGCAGGCCCTCGTACCACTGCCAGCCGTACTCGGTGCCGAAGGCGTTGTGGACGCCGACGAAACCGCCGCCGCCCTGGATGTACTTGCGCAGCGACTCGCGGGCCCAGTCGAGGCGGGTGCCGCCTTGCGCGCCGCGCGCGTGGTTCCACAGCGTGTCGCGGGTCGGGCTCATGAAGATGACGGCCTTGTAGCTGGAGTTGAGCCGCTCGATCGCCTGGACGTCCTCGGTGATGTGCACCTCGATGCCGTCGTCCTGGAGCATGCGGACCAGTGCGGCCTGTGCCACGTTGGAGGCGTCCAGGGGACGGGGCCAGGCTGCCGGGTCGCTGTGGTTGTTCGTGATGACGTAAGGGCGGGGGAGTCCGAGGCCCTGGACACTCGCGTTGTCCGGGTCCAGGACCCGGCCGAGGTTGGCGTGCCGGGGTCCGGCTGTGCGCGAGTACACCAGTACCTTGTTGTCGCGCTCGGTGCCCCAGTCGTGGTAGCAGTCCGGGTCGACTCCGCGGCAGACCCCGTACACCGGGTCCATGCCGTTCGGTTTCCCTGAGGGGTCCTTCGACGAGTTGGCGATCGCCAGCGCGGACGCCGGTGCGAGGACCGCCAGCGCCGCGAGCGGCACGATCGTTCTGAGCCAGTTGCTGTTCACGCCGGGAGCTCCCGTCTGGAGGTGGATTCCAGTGGCATGCGTTCGTGCTCTCTGCTTGATCTCCTGAATCGATTGATCGGCGCAGCAGCGCCGGCGTACGGCCTCAAGCCCACCGCTCACTGTCGGAGGGCAGGCGGAAGGACGGACGCTGATTGTCCTCTGGTCCGTCTGGTGGACGAATTGAACCGCTTAACAGACCATAGTGGGGAGTGGTTCGGCTCACAAGGTCGCCGCGTGAGGCGCTACCCGGATCGAGGATGAGCGATGTGGGCCGAGTCGGGCACACGCCCGTCGGGGTAGGTCGGCGCTGCACCTGAACTGCAAGGTGTGCTTGGCGACGGCGTGCCGGAAGTAGCCGGCCCAGCCGTGCGTGACCTTGGTGAGCCTGGCCGGCATGGTTCTCAGGTGACGGCTGCCGCCGAGGAGCGGGCGTCGGCCGGCAGGCTGATTCAGTTGATCAGCATGCTGACGGTCCTGTCGACCCGGGCACCCTCGGCGCCCGCCCGCAGACCCGTGCCACGCTCACTGGGCTACGACCTGCTCCAGAATCCGGGCGGCGACGGCGGCACCGTCCTCCGAGCGCACCTGTTCTCCGAGGCGCCGGGCGGAGGCGGCCATCGCCGGATCACCGACGGCACGGCGGATCGCGGCCGCCAGCCGTGGCACGTCCAGACGCCGGAGATCAAGCGGGTCAGGCGCGACACCCAGCTGTCGCATCCGGCGGCCCCAGAACGGCTGATCGCCGACGAACGGGCACACCACCTGTGGCCGCCCGGCACGGATCGCCGCCGCGGTGGTGCCGGCCCCACCGTGATGCACAATCGCTGACACCCGCGGGAACAGCAGGTCGTGTGGTACGTCGCCGGTCAGCCAGGCATCCGGCGGTGGCACCTCGCGCAGGCCACCCCACCCGCCGGCCAGGACTCCGCGGACTCCGGCCGTCCGCAACGCCTGCACCACGACTTCGGTCATCGCGGTCGGATCCGGCCCGGCCATGCTGCCGAATCCGACATACACGAGAGGCTCGCCATCGTCATCCGGCTCGCACAACTCCGCGGGCAACACCGAGGCCGACGGCGGGGTGAACCAGTAACCGGTGACGTGTGCCGACGGCGGCCAGTCGGCAGGGCGGGGCACCACGGCGGGGCTGATCGCATGCAGGACCGGAACGGGCCCGCCCTCCGGGCGCAGCAGCGGATCATGGCGTCCGCGGCGGCGCGGCAGGCCGAGCCGGTCGCGCCAACTGTCGACAGTGCGGGCGAACATCAGCGTGGGTGCCTTCATGCCCGTGTAGGTCACCCGGTTCAATGCGGCCGGTAGGCGTGCCGGGAACTCCTGACCCGGCCACGGGAACGCCCTGGTGGGCACATACATCGGCATCGGCAGCGCCAGCACCGCGGGGATGCCCAGCAACTCGGCGACGTGCTGTCCGGCGATCACCTGCCCGTTGTGCACGATCACGTCAGCTCCGGCACCCGGCCCGGTGGAGGCGACCTGCCAGCAGTCGTCGAGAACACGGGTGAACATCGCCGGCATCTGCCGCATCAACGCGACCTTCGCACGAAGCCCACCCGTGGCGACATCTCCTACCGCGGAGGTGTCGAGCACACGCAGGGGGCCGTCGTCGATGACGGCGAACGCCAGCCCGCGGTCGGCGAACAGATCCGCGAAACGCGCCGGTGCCGCAACCACCGTGTCGTGGCCGCGCTCGCGCAGCTCCACAGCCAGAGCGACGAACGGCTGCACGTCGCCGCGGGTACCCAACGTCAGGACCAGAATCTTCAAGGTGAGCCTCCACCGGGCGTGGATCGACGATCGCCGACCAGACTTCCCGGCTCACCGCCGTCGATCGTACGCCCGCACCACCGCCCTGGACGACAGGCGGTTCACCGACACTCACCTCGGCCCCGGCTGGTCCTGATGGTCGTCGGATCCCGGACCTGCCCCGTCACCGACAGCGCCGGCCCGATCCTGGGCCGGCTGCACCGGGAGTTCGGCGACCGGGCGCGCTTCGTGCTGGTGAACACCCGCGAGGTCCATCCGGGGGAGCGTTTGATCAACCGCGCACCGACGGCGACAAACGGCGGCAGGCCGAGAAACTGCGCGATCAAGTGGTATCCCGGCGGCGGGGGTGCCGGCGGCGGATCTGGGCGGTGTGGTCGGTGATGGTGTCGATTTGTGCGGCGAGGTCGGGGTGGTCGGGCAGGTGTTGGTGGGTCGCGGCGAGGAGGTCGGGCAGGGCGGTGGCGTCGGTGTCGCCGAGGGCGTGGTGTAGCCGGGCGAGGTCGGTGGTGGCGGTGTCGCCGAGGTCGGTCAGGGCGGTGATCTGGCCGGCGAGGCGGCGTAGGTCGGCGGTGTTGTCGTTGGCCCATTGGTTGACGGCGCGGTTGCCGGCGCGGCGGTCGCGTTCGGCTTGGACGCGCTCGTCGCGGGTGTCGCTGGGTTGGTCGGTGGGGGCGGCGGTGCTGCGCAGGTAGCGGCGTTCGGCGGCTTGGCGGCTGGCCACTCCGAGTGCGGGCGCGAGGGCTTGCCAGGAGATCCCGGCGGCGCGGGCGGCGGCGATCAGGATCGGCTCGAGGCCGGCGAGTTCGGTCTGGGCCTGGCGCAGCAGGGTCAACGCGTGGAGCAGGTCGGTGCCGGTCACCGGCAACCTGTCGATGGCGGCCTGTTGGGCCGCCCGGACGGTGGCCACGAGCTCGGCAACGGCTTCGGCCAGATCGTGGCTTTCCGGTGGTGGGCCGGCGCTGGTCGCGGGTGTGTCGGGCATGCGTACCTCCTGCTGTCATCGTTTCGATTACGAATCGCTTGTCATCGCCGCGATGACGTGTTAGAAAGACGGTATCGCGCATTGACCATCAAGTCGAGACCGCAGGAGGTGGGAACCATGTTGATGCGCAGCGAACCCTTCACCGAGGTCAACCGGATCGCCCAGCAGCTGTTCGGGGTGCCGGCAACCGGGACCTGGTCACGTCCGACGGCGATGCCCGCCGACGCGTATCGCAACGGCGACGAGTTCGTGATCGCGTTCGACCTGCCCGGGGTGGACGCCGACGCGATCGACATCGACGTGGAACGCAACGTGCTGACCGTGCGCGCCGAGCGCCGCCCGATCGCTCTGGGCGATCAGGCCACGGTGCAGCTCAGCGAGCGTCCGCTGGGGGTGTTCTCGAGGCAGCTGTTCCTCGGCGACGCGTTGGACACCGACCACATCGACGCCGCGTATGACAACGGGGTGCTGGTGGTGCGGATCCCGGTCGCGGAGAAGGCCAAGCCCCGCAAGATCAGCGTGGCCGCGCGGGAACACACCGAGCAGAAGGTGATCACCAGCTGACCTGGCGGTTCGCCAGTACAGCTTTGCTCCCCGACAGGACCGGACGTGGCGGGTGGTGACCGGCATGACCACTGATCCCGTAGCGCATGCGGGCACCGCGTTGTCCCCCGAGTGGGACCGCGGCTTCGACGAAGCCTTCACCGAACTCATCTGCGGCGACCCCGGCCTGGTCCGCGCCGAGTTCGACGCCCTCATCAGGGCCGGCTTCGACGAACCACCCCTGCCGCCGGCACCACCCGCCCCGTCCGCTGCCCAGCCGGCACCTTCCCCGCCGCGACCGGACACCTCACCGACACCGTCGGCCGACGACGGGCACCCGCCCTCAGAGATTCCTCAGAGAATCGAAAAGTATTGGCACGGCCGTTCCCGCAGGCTGACGACGGGTCCGAACCGGCGGACCCGTTCGTCGAGGGAGAGCCGTCGCAGTGACCACGGGCCAGAGTCTCGCCACCGATGCCGCAGGCACGGGTCAGGGCGTACGGCAGGGACAGTTTCCACAGGAGCCGAGTAGAACGCCCGGCGTTGAAGCCCGCACGACCCGCCGCCTGACGGGTGTCCGCGGGCCGGACGATGTGGCGGATCAGGCCTACATGGATCTGGTGGATCGTTACGGGGAGGCGGTTCACGCCTACCTGCTGCGCCTGACCAGGAACCGGAATCTCGCGGAAGACGTTTACCAGGAGACGCTGCTGAAGGCCTGGCGTCACCGGCATGCTCTGGCCGGCCGGGACGGTTCGGTGCGGAGCTGGTTCTACACCGTCGCGCACAACGCCGCCGTGGACCAGCTGCGGGGGCGTCGTGCGCAGCCGGTGACCGGCGAGATCTGGGACAGCCTGCAGCGCCCGGTCCCGGACCACGCCGACGCGGTGGTGACCGCCGCCGCGCTGATGCCGGCGTTGCGGCGGCTGGCCGTCGAACATCGCGACGTGCTCTTCGAGCTCTACTACCGCCGCAGCACCGTGACCGAAGCAGCACGATCGATCGGCATCCCGCCGGGAACCGTCAAGTCCCGGGCGCACTATGCCGTACGGGCCCTGCGCGCCGAGCTGGTTCCGGCCGCAAGCGACTCGGAGACTCCGGCATGAGCAGGCGCTACACCACCGGATTCGACATTCTCGGCATGGACCGGGACCCGACCCCCGGCGATCCGGACCGCATCGATGACCTGGCCCGGTTCTACGAGGAGATCCGCGACGACGCCCAGACCGGCGTGCGGGTCCTCGGCCGCGGCGGGTCGCTGTCGAGAGCACGCGGCGAGTCCATGGAGAAGCTGCGCGACATGCTCGACAACCTGCCCCGCAAACTTCAGCAGACGGTCGTCTCCTTCGACGCGGCGGCGCAGGCCTATCGGACGTACGCCCGGGTGCTGCGCGACCAGCAGACCCGGATCGACACCGCGATGGATCAGGCCACCGAGGTCGTTGCCGCAGCGCGACGGACCCTGAAGACCGTACCGGCCGGGGCCACCCCGGAGCAGCTCGTGCAGGCGCGGGCTGAGGCTGACGGCATCGCCGGAGCCCGGGCTCAGCTCTCGGCCGCACGGCGACTCGCTGCCGACGCCCGGCGACTGCGGGAAGCGGCGTCCGCCAGGTGCAACCTGGAACTCGACGACGCGGCCGACAAGGCGATCAAGCCCCCGCCGCGGCGCAGATTTTTCCAGCGCATCGGTGACTTCTTCCGCAACAACCCGATCTTCCGGCTGATCATCGACATCGTGATCGCGGTCGTCGGGGTGGTCTTCCCCGTCGTCGGGATCGTGCTCGCCGCGGTCGCGCTGGTTGTCACCGTGGCGGTGCAGGCCGCGAACGGCAACTTCGAACTGGGAACACTGCTGGTCGGCCTGGTGACGCTCGTACCCGGCGCGAAGCTGATCGGGCCGTTCGTGCGGGGCGCCAAGTCGGTGGCGCCCGGCCTGGTCAAGACCGTCAGCAGCGGAGCCGAGGCGTTCGGGACGTTCGGCCGCAACAACACCGTCATCTCCGGAGCGCTCCGGTTCGGTGGCCGCGCCCCCACTCTGGGCAAGCAGCTGGTGGCCGACTTCGGCAAGGGTGTCGTGGAGGAGGTCGCCACCGTCGGCCTGAACAAGCTCGGCAACCCGAACAGCGAGGGCTTCAACGCCGCCTCGATCTTCGGTGGCGCTGCAGTCGGCGCAGCCGCCGGTGGCCTGTTCGAAGCCGGGGCCGACAGTTTCCGGAAGAACTCCGGCGACGTGGATCTCGACTTCCGTAAGGGTGACGGTCCGTTGTCGGCCGGCGGTGACTCCGTCCCCACCAGCTCGTCTGCAGATGTCGGCGGAAGTGGGACCGGTGACGTCGGACCCTCGACTGGAGACGGGGCCACCGGCGGCGCAGCACCGACCGGTGACAGTGGTCCACCCACGGACCGGACGGATACCCCGAGCCGTCCGGATCCCGTGGACCCGTCGCCTGCCGGGGACCGCACTGACCCCGAGCCGTCTGTACCGGCTCCGGCTCCGGTGGACGCGCCGCAGCCGTCGAGCGCCCCGGCCGTGAGCAGCCCGCCGGATCCGCCAGTGAACTCGCAGCCTGACTCCGTGGGAGTGCTGCCGGAAACCCCCACACCGGCCGCCGGCGCTGACGCCGACCGGACCGGACGGGATATCGAGACCGGGTCGGCTGCGCCGCAACAACCCCCGGCAGAGCCCGCTCCGGTCGCCTCAGCTCCGGCGGCCGGGCCGTCGCCGACTGGCTCGCCGACGCCGCCAGCACCCTCCAAACCCGCTGCCGGGGGAGAACCGCCGGACGATTCCGTACCTGTGGGCGGCGCGGAACCCAGCAGCGCCGGGTCGGATCAAATCCGGACCGACACACCTCCGGCCCCAGAGGATTCTGTGGCGGCCGAGTCGGCCGGGCCGCCGGAGCCGGTCCAGCCTGCACCGTCGGCCGTCCCGGCCCCGAGCGAAACGCCGAACCCCGGTGTGGACGGGAGCACCACCGGTCCGGACACGACTCGACCGCAGCCCGAGCCGGCTACCGCCAGCCCGGATGAGTCCACGTCTGCCGACGCCGATGCCGAGATCGACCCGGACAAAGCCCGTGAGGAACGCGCCGTCGAGGCGGCGACCGCCGCGATCTCCGGCGAGGCCAGCCGGGCAACCTCCGAAGCCATCGAAGAACGCCAAGGCGAGGAGCCCGACGACGAGACCGCCAAGGGCGAACTCAAATTCGGCTTCCTGCTCGACGAGGACCTCTCTCCGAACGACTCGTCTGCCGGCGACGACACCGGATTCACCAAGAGGGTCCGCCGGTAGGACCTTCCACCGGCGACCACCACCAGAGAACAAAGGAGTACCACCATGCCCGACTTCGCCGTCAACAGCGACGAGACCGCCCAGACCTCGGCGGCCCTGCTCAACGACTTCGCGCAGCTTCAGGACAAGCTCGTCGAGGTACGCGGCAAGGTCCAGAACCTGCTCGCCCAGGGCTACCGAACCCCGGCGGCCCAGCAGCGGTTCCAGCCGTTCTTCGACGAGTTCGCCAAGGGCTTCGACCAGGTCAACCAGGGCCTGCAGGGGATCGGCAACTACGTGCGGTCCGTCGGTGAGGCGTTCGCCTCCACCGACCAGGACCTCGGCTCCCGACTCGGCTGACACCGACCACCACAGACGACCCGGGTACGCCTGGCACGCCATGGGCGCGTCAGGCGTACCCATCTGGACAGGAAAGGAGAGGATCGTCCATGCGTCTCAACGTCAGCCTGGTCTCCGACGCCTCGCCGGCGGCGGAACCGCTGGTCGTGGACGCGGAGCCGGGCACTTCGGTGGGGGCGTTCGCCGCGGAGCTGGCCGATGCCGTCGGCTCCCGGCCCGGCACGCTGTTCCACGGCTCGACACCGCTGGATCCGCGGCTGTCGCTGGCTGAGGCTCGGCTGGGCGCCGGCGCTGAACTGGGCCTGAACCGGCCGGCGCGGTCGTCGGCCGCGCATGCCGGCGCGGTGGAGGTCCGGCTGGTCAGCGGGCCGGGCGCCGGCGGCATCGTGTTGCTGCCGCCAGGGGAGTACGAGATCGGTAGCGCGCCGACTTGCCGGGTACGGCTGGCCGGCGACGTGCCACCGGTCGCCGCCCGCCTGCTGGTCACCGTGGACCGTACGGTCGAGGTGACCGCCGTGGCGGCGACCCAGATGGACGGCGTCGCCCTGGACGGCGTCACGGAATGGCCGGCCGGCCGTCAGCTGGCGATCGGCGGGGTCCTTCTCGAGTTGGCCACCGGCGTGCCGGTGCGGGCGCCACTGACCCGCGCCTCGGACGGCTTCACGTGGGAGTTCAACCGCCCGCCACGGTTCTTCCCGCAGATCCCGGGTGGCAAGTTCCGGCTGCCGGTCGAGCCGGCGAAACCGGAGAAGAACCACTTCCCGCTGGTGACACTGCTGCTGACACCGGCGATCGGCGCTCTGGTCGGCATCCTCGCGACGGGTAACTGGCGGTTCATCTTCCTCGCGCTGGTCTCCCCGATCGGTGCGCTGCTGACCCAGTTCAGCACCAAACGCCGCGGCACGCAGACCTTCGCCGAGCAGATGCAGGAGCACGAGGAGAAACTCGCCCGGGTCCGGGCCGACATCGACGAGGCCGTCCTCGAGGAACAACGAGCCCGGCGGTACGCCTACCCGGACCCGGCGTTCACCGGACGCATCGCGACGCTGCCCGGAGAACGGCTGTGGGAGCGGCGGTGGCGTGACGACGACTTCCTCGCCCTGCGGGTCGGAACCTGCTCGATGCCGTCGACGGTCCGGGTGGAGGACCCGGCGCTCGACGAGCACCGCCGGATCACGGTCCCGGAGCTGGGACAGGTGCCGGTGGCCGTGGACGTGCGGGCCAGCGGTGTGGTCGGCGTGGCCGGAACCCGTCTCGCCAGGCTGGCGCCGTGGCTGGTGGCGCAGGCGGCGGTGCTGCACAGCCCGGACGACCTGCGGATCTGTGTGCTCACCGACACCGCCGGCGAGAGCCGCTGGTCGTGGCTGCGGTGGCTGCCGCATGCCCGGGCCGACGGCGAGGAGGCGTACGTGCGTGTCGGCACCAGCGCCGAGTCGGTGTCGCGGCGCATCGCCGAGCTGAACCGGATGATCGCCGCCCGTTCGGCCGTCGACCGGTCGAACGGGGCCGAGCGTGGTCCCGCCGCCGGCGAGCCGGACGTGCTGGTCGTCTTCGACGGCGCGCGACGGCTGCGGTCGATGCCGGGCGCCGTCACCCTGCTACGGGACGGGCCGGCGGTCGGCGTCCACATCCTGTGCCTGGAGCCGGAGGAGCGGCTGCTGCCGGAGGAGTGCCGTGCGGTGGTGGTCTCCCATGAGGACGGCGTCTCGCTGCGCACCGCGACGGCAGGGCTGGTCACGGGCATCCGTGCCGACGAGCCGGACGCCGGGTGGTACGAGCGGGCGGCCCGGCGGATGGCGCCGCTGGGTGTCTCCGGTGACGGCGACGAGACGGTGCTGCCGGCGTCGGCGCGGCTGCTCGACGTTCTCGACCTGGAACCGCCGACCGCGGAGCAGATCGCCGCGGGCTGGGCGGTGCGGCCGCGCAGCACCGAGGCGGTCCTCGGTGTGGGGATGGACGGCCGGTTCGCCATCGATCTGGTACGCGACGGGCCGCACGCCCTGATCGCGGGCACCACCGGCGCCGGCAAGTCGGAACTGTTGCAGACCCTGGTGGCGACGCTGGCGGTGGCGAACCGGCCGGACGAGATGACCTTCGTGCTGGTCGACTACAAGGGCGGCAGCGCCTTCGCCGAGTGCGAGCAGCTGCCGCACACCGTCGGTATGGTGACCGACCTGGACACCCACCTGGTCGAGCGGGCCTTGACCTCACTGGGTGCCGAGTTGCGCCGCCGTGAGCACGTGCTCGCCGCCGCCGGGGCCTCCGACATCGTCCGCTACCAGGAACGGCGGGCCCGCGACGCGAGCATGCCGCCGATGCCGCGGCTGGTCCTGGTGATCGACGAGTTCGCGTCGATGGTGCGTGAGCTGCCGGACTTCGTCACCGGCCTGGTCAACATCGCCCAGCGCGGCCGGTCGCTCGGCATTCACCTGGTTCTGGCCACGCAGCGGCCGTCCGGCGCGGTGACCCCGGACATCCGCGCCAACACCAACCTGCGGATCGCGCTGCGCACCACCGACCAGGGCGAAAGCCGCGACATCATCGACGCTCCCGACGCCGGTGAGCTGTCACCGCGCACACCGGGTCGCGCCTACGCCCGATTGGGGTACGCCGCACTGCTGCCGTTCCAGGCCGGCCGGATCGGCGGGAAACGGCCGGTGGTCGGTGAACGTGCCGACGAGGTGCGTGTCGAGGTGGTGCCGGTGAACTGGGCCCGGCTGGGCGACCCGGTGCCGGCCCGCCAGGTGCAGGCTGCCTCCTCCGGCGGCCCGGCCGACACCGATCTGAAAGAACTCGTCGCGGCGATCGTCGCGGCCACCGAACGCCTCGGCGTGCCCCGCCAGCCGAGCCCGTGGCTGCCGGCACTCACCGAGGTCGCCCAGTGGGCCGATCTGCCCCAGCCGCACGCCGCCGCTGTTACGGGTGACGTCGGTGCGGTCGCCTACGGCATCGTCGACCTGCCCGCGTCGCAGAGCCGCGAGCCGTTGCTGTTCGACGCCGACCGTACCGGCCATGTGTTCTTCATCGGGTCCGGCCGCAGTGGCCGCTCCCAGGCGTTGCGAACCCTGGCGGCCGCGCTGGCCGTCCGGCACTCCAGCGCCGACGTGCACCTGTACGCCGTCGACTGCGGCAACGGGGCGCTGCTGCCGCTGGCCGGGCTGCCGCATTGCGGGGCGGTGGTGGACCGGCTGCAGACCGAACGCCTGGACCGGATGCTGACCTGGCTGAACAGCGAGCTGACCCGCCGGCAGTCGCTGTTCGGGGAGCAGGGCGTCGCCGACCTGACCGAACAGCGCCGCGGTGTCTCGGCGAACCAGCGGCTGCCGCACGTGGTGCTGATGGTCGACCGGTTCGAAGTCTTCGAACGTGACTTCGCGACCTACGACAACGGCAGCTACCTCGACCGGCTGACCCGGCTGCTGCGTGACGGCGCCGGGGTCGGGATCCATGCCGTACTGGCCGGTGACAAGGTGCTCGGCTCGGGCCGGTTCGCCGGCGCGACCGAGGACAAGCTGGTGCTGCGCCTCAACGACCGCAGCGACTACTCGCTGCTCGGCCTGAATCAGCGGGAGGTCCCGCCGGAGTTGGCACCGGGGCGAGCCATCCGGCTGGCCGACCACGCGGAGGTCCAGATCGCGGTCCTCGGCCCGGACGTCAGCGGGCAGGGGCAGGCGGCGGCGATCACCGCCGGGGCCAGGCAGATCACCGACCGGGACGCCGGCGTTCCGGCCGAAGCCCGGCCGCGCCGGTTCGCGGCGCTACCGGACCTGATCGGGTACGCCGAGATACGCCGGATGCTGCCGGCGACCGGCCGACCGCTGACCGCGACCGTCGGAGTGGGCGGCGACGAGGTGGTCCCGCTCGGCCCGGACTTCGTCGACATCCCGACCTTCGCGATCGGCGGACCGCCCCGCTCGGGCCGCAGCACCGCGCTTCTGGCGGTGGCCCGGACCCTGCTGGCCAACGGCACCGGCCTGCTCGTGGTGGCGCCGCGCCGCTCGCCGCTGCGTGACCTGGCCGGGCAGCCGGGCGTGGCAGCTGTGGTGACCGACGCGGGGATCGCGGCGGCCGACTTCCGCAAGCTGCTGAAGAGCCTTCCGGAGGACACCGGGGCGGTGGTGATCGACGACGCCGAACTGATGACCCAGTCCGACATCGACGGTGACCTGAACATGCTGGCCCGTGGGGCGGCCGGCAACGGCTGGGGTCTGGCGGTCGCCGGTAACGCCGAGGCGCTGAGCCTGGGGATGGCCGGCTGGCTGACCCAGCTCAAACGCAACCGGTCCGGTCTGCTGATCGCCCCGCAGACCATCACCGACGGTGAGCTGATCGGGTTGCGCATCCCGCGCGGCATCGTGGGCCAGGCCGCCCAGCCCGGCCGGGCCTACCTGCACCTGGGCGACGGCACCCTGACCGCGGTACAGGTGCCGAAGGCAGACTGAAACCGAACGGATCCGGTGGCACCGAGGTGGTGCCACCGGATCCGTTGTCTGCCGAGTCAGAAGTCAGCAGTCCAGGAAGCGGGAACCCCGACCGTTCATGGTGTAAGGGAACGCCGTCACCCACCCAAAGTGTGGTCCTTCGACCAGGTCCGCAGCGTTGAGGCGGGCTATGACGGTTCTCCCGGTCGCCTGGTGGTCGCCTGAATACACCCACGGTGGGGTGCCAGCTGAGGTCTCACCTGGGCCCTTTCGGCCGTGGTGAGCGGCGCGTGATTGTCGGGCTACGTACTTGTTCCGGCAGGAGGCGCCGATGACCATCTCCTCTTCCACGATCCGCCGACGAACGGCGTCGCCTTCCGTTGTGAGGCGGATCGGCTACAGCGCATGGGGCTTCCTGAGCGATGGAGTCCTGGACACTCCGGACGGGGCGCGTGCCTACCGCCGTGCGGTGATCGACGCGCTCCAAGACGCCGGGAACGAGATCGTGCTGCTGCAGACCGACCGGGACCGGTGGGAGGCAGGCGTCGACCTGGACGACCGATACCGGTTCGCCGCCGGGCTGCCGGAGCTGGATGCGGTGGTGTTCGAGTGGCGGTGGCCGCTGCCGGGCCGCAACACCACCGACTGCGGAACGTCAGGTCACACCTGCGACCTGCACCGGCAGCAGGAGCTGATCGAGCACTACACGACCGGCCTGGCCACGCCGACGGTGATCTGGGACATGGACCGGCGGCTGCCTGCCGATGACCCGCTGCGGACACGGGCGAACGTGCGCGTCGGCGAGTACGCGTTTCGCCTGACGCCGGGTGCGATCACGCTGGCCTGCCCAGTTCCCGACACGCTGCTCGATCAGGCCGACCCGTATCGGCTTGCCGCAGCGCAGCGGCCGATCCCACTGGTGTACGTCGGGAACCAGTACGGCCGCGACGACGCGTTCGACCGATTCTTCGCGCCGGCCGCCGCACAGGTGACCCACCGGGTAGCCGGGAAGTGGACCGACACCGGGCCGTGGCCGCACGTGAACTTCACCGGCCGCTGCCGTTTCGACGAGGTCGCCGCCATCCACCGCGGCGCACTGGCGACGGTATTGGTGCTGCCGGAACGCTATCGGACGGTCGGGCATCAGACGTCACGGCTGTTCGAGTCCGTGACCCAGGGTTGCCTGCCGTTGACCCCGGCCGACACGGTGGCCGCCGACCGGTTCACACCACCGGAGTTGCATGTCCGCGACGGCGGCGAGGTCGTCGAGAAGCTGCATTGGCTGCAGTCGATCGCCGGGACGCCGGCCCACCGGGATCTGATCCGCGCGTGCCTGCGCCTGTTGGAGCCGTACCGGCTCAGCACCCAGATCGCGGTCCTGCTCGACACCCTGCACACGCTCGGCGCGCCGGTAAGGAGATCGCGATGACGCTCACCCCGGCGACGTTCGACACCTTCGGCGAGGCTTACGTGGCGGTGCTGCGCCGCATTCACGATCAGCCGGTGTACGACACCCGAGGCCGCGGCAAGGACGCCATCGAGGTCCCGAACATCAGCTTCCGGCTCACCGACCCGGTATGCCGGTCGCCGTACCTGGCCGCCCGGCGGGCGAACATCGTCTTCAACCACGCCGAGGCCTTGTGGTACCTGTCCGGGCGCGACGACCTGGACATGATCGGCTACTACGCGCCGCGGCTGGAGAAGCTGTCCGCCGACGGCCTCCGGCTGACCGGCACCGCCTATGGGCCGCGCCTGTTCGGCGCTGACGGAACCGATGGCCGGTCGCAGTTCGACCGGGTCATCGACCTGCTACGACACGACCCGGACAGTAAACGTGCCGCCATGCTCGTCATGCGGCCCGACGAGCTGATCGATTCCGGGAACCCGGATGTCGCCTGCACCCTCGGGCTGCAGTTCCTGCTGCGCGGCGGTCAACTGCACGCGACCACCTACATGCGCGGCAACGACGCCGTCATCGGCCTGCTGTGCGACACCTTTTCGTTCACCATGATCCAGGAACTGGCCGCCCGTCGTCTCGGTGTCGAGGTCGGCACCTACACCCACCACGTCGGGTCGATGCACATCAACGTCCTCGACATGGCCAAGGTCGAGGCGATCCTGGCCGAAGCCGACCGTACACCGGCTCCGATGTTCCCCCTCTCGCCGATGCCGGACACCTCGCCGGAGGAGTTGGCCACCGTGTTGTGGTGGGAGCAGGCTCTCCGGGCGGGCGGCACCACGTTGACTGCCGAGGCCGCTACCCGGGTTCCGGTGTCCGGCTACTGGCGGCAGGTCCTGCTGCTGTTCGAGGCCTACCGGCAGATCCGGGAGACCGGTGACCCGGTCACCGCCGACATCACCGCAGCCCTGACCGCCGGCGACCGGTGGCTGATGGCAGCCCGCTGGCCCGACCGGATCGGCGCGCCGTGAACCCCGACGGCTGGCGCTGGTGGACGGTCATCCTGCTCAAACCCGACTGCCTCGCCCGTGACCTGCTCGGCCCGGTCCTGACCGCCGTCGAACAGGAACTCCAGGTGGTCGACGTCTGCTGCGTCTTCCCCACCGAGGAACAGATCTTCACCCACTACGCCGACATCCTGCCGCTGTCCACACAGCTCGGCCGGGATGTGCCCGCCGAACTGCGGCGCATCTACGTCGGCCGGCAGGCCGCCGTAGCCCTCGCCTACGGAATCGACGCCGCGCCACGGCTGCGCCGGCTGCTCGGCCCCACCGACCCGGCCGCCGCCGGACCGGACACCATCCGCGGCCGGTTCGCCGCCGACAGCCTCGAGAAGGCGATGGCCGAAGGCCGCCTGATCGACAACCTCATCCACAGCTCCGACAGCACCGAGGTCGTGCCCCGCGACTTCGGCATCTGGTACAGCCCGGCCAAGAAACACCTGCTCCGCGCCCCGCACCCCTCGAACGGAGAATCTCGATGACCATCATCCCGGACCTCGACGTCGGCCCGAGAACGCTGCGCTTCATGCCGGACGCGCTGAAGGCCGGCCTGGATCCGTACATGGCGCAGTACGTCGGCTACCGCAAGAGCGGCCTGTCGCTCAACCACATCATCGGCTGCCCGCTGGACTGCGGATACTGCGTACGCCACTTCTGGGGCAACTTCGACGTCAAACAGCCCCAACTGCTCGTCCCTACCGAGCAGGCGATCGAGGACCTGATCAGTCACGAGGCGTTCCAGCCGCACGTCACCCCGATCCAGCTGTTCAACAAGGCAACCGACCCGTTCCTGCCCGGCGTCAAACCGCACCTGTTCCAGGTCCTGAACAGTCTCGACGCGCGCGGCTACACCAACCACGTCCTGATCATCACCCGGTTCAAGGTCACCGCCGACGACATGGCCACCCTCGAACAGTTGGCCCATCTGCGGGTCACGCTGCTGTTCACCTACTCGGGGATCACCGACCCGCGGATCGAGCCGATCGCCAAGACCGCCACCACCGTCACCTCGATCCGCACCGCCGCCCAGCACCGCAAGCGCACCGGCGTGATCCTCTACTGGCGGCCGATCACCCCTGGCTGGAACGACGACGACCAGACCATGGCCCACGTCCTGGACATCGGCCGCGACGTCGACGCGATCGTCTTCACCGGCCTCTACCACAAGGCCGAGAACGCCGCCTACCTGCAAGAACAAGGCGTCACCGTCCCGTACGGCGAAGACGAGTTCCACCGCCGCAAGACCATGCCGTACGACCTGGACGCCCGCGTCGTCGCAGCGTGGCGTGCCTCCGGCATCACCACACCGCTGTTCCGCAAGACCTCCTGCGGCGTCGCCTACGCCCACCAGGCCCCTGACTACAACGGCCACTGGGGCGTACGGGAAATCTGCGACATCTGCCCTCTCGACCAGCAGCAACGCTGCGCCGACGCCTACCGCCCACCGACCGGGTCCGACATGCGCGAGGTCCTCGACCGATTCGGGTACGACAGTGACTTCCTCATCGAGGACGGCCACGTCTGGACCCACGGCCTCGGCGAACAACGCCGCTACGCTCTGCAGCACACCCTGCAGTTCCAGATCTGGGAACTCGACCAGCCGCACTTCCTGCACGCCCACGGCCGATCACTGACCGGCCACGGCGCACCCGAGGAGCAGGCTGACGCGTTCGACCAGGTGAGGGCCCGGTTCGCGCACGCGGCCCGCTTCAACGACGAGTGATCCATCCGTACGGCGTAGGCGGTGACATGGCAGCAACCTGGCGGGAGGCGACCAACCTGGTCGCCCTCGACCTCGAAGGCAGCGGCGCCCAGGACGGCGACCACGAAGCCATCCTGGAGATCGCCGCCGTCCGCCTGATCGCCGGCCGCCCCGACGTGGCCACCGCCTACACCACCCTGATCGACCCCGGCCGGCCGATCCCCGCCCGGCCCTGGATCTCACCCGGCCTCGCCGGCACCGCCCTGTCCAGAGCACCTGACCTCGACACGGTCGAACCGCAGCTGGCACGCCGGCTCGGCGGCACCTACCTGGTCGGGCACAACATCGGCGTCGACTGGCGGCTGCTGCACCGCCGCTGCCCCTCGATCAGCATCGCCGGGCTCATCGACACCCACCGCCTCGCCAAGACACTGCCTTCCACCGGCAAGAACAGCCTCACCGACCTGCTCGCCCGTCACCGGCTGACCGACACCGTGACGGCTGCGGCGCCAGCCAGCCGGCCTCACCGTGCCCTCTGGGACACCGTCGGTGCGGCGATCCTGCTCGACACCCTGATCCAGCAACGCTGGGCCGGTGATCCCAGCCTGGACGAACTCCTCGCCGTCGCCGGACCACCGGCTCCGAAGACCGTCCCGGAGGCGCAGGCAACGCTTTTCGACTTTTGACCCCGCCGAGAGGAGACCGCCTGATGGACCCCTCCACCGTCACCATCGGCGGCGACATGCCCGTGCGCCGCATCGGCTACGGCACCATGCAGCTCACCGGCCCCGGACACTGGGGACCACCCGCCGACACCCGCAACGCCCTCCGGATCCTGCGCCATGCCGTCCACGACCTCGGCATCGACCACCTCGACACCGCCGACGCTTACGGACCCCACACCGTCGAGGAACTCATCCGCCAGGCTCTACACCCGTACCCGGACCACCTGATCATCGCCACCAAGGGCGGCATGTTCCGACCCGGACCCAACCAGTGGACACCCTGCGGACGGCCCGCATACCTGCGCCAATGCGTTGAGCTCAGCCTCCGCCGCCTCGCCCTCGACCGCATCGACCTGTATTACCTGCACCGCATTGACCCGACCGTCCCCCTGGCCGACCAACTCGGCGCCCTTGATGACCTCCGCAAGGAGGGCAAGATCCGCCACCTCGGCCTCTCCAAGGTCACCGCCGACCAGATCGACCAGGCTCGCGGCTACACCACCATCGCTGCCGTGCAGAACCAGCACAGCGTCGACACCGATGACCCTGCTCTCGCATATGCCGAGCGGCACGGACTCGCCTACGTCGCCCACCAGCCATTTCGGGCAGATCCGACCTTCAGTGGGGCATCTCCGGACGGCCGTGCGGAGCGGACCGAGCATGTCCTCCGCGCCCTGCTCCAACGGTCCGCGGCCCTGATCACCATCCCCGGCACTTCCTCTCATCGACACCTGGAGGAGAACAGCTCCATGATCAGCGCAGGCTTCGGGTCGTGAACCGGGCACTTCCCGCGAACAGCTTCATTCGCATCCCGGTCCGTACCGGTTGGCCCGGCCGTTCTCGCCTCGCGCCCCGCAACCGCCGATCTATTGCGTGGGGCAGGATGGCAGGGTGCTTATCGTGCGAGCGACCAGGAAGCTGCTCGATCTCGTCGGCCCGCCAGACATCGAGCCGGCCGACGAGGACACGACTGAGCTTGGCCCGTGGTACGCCACAGTGCTGCCGTGGCGGCCACGAGTGGCTCTGCTCGTCAGCGAGACGACGCTCCTGCCGATCCTGACACCGTTGACGCCCGCCGCCAGCTGGCCGACCAGGATCGCTGCGGCAGTCGCTCCGGTTCTGGACGCGCACGGCGTACCGATCAGCTTCATCGAGAACGAGGTACGGCAGATGGATGACCGTCGTCTCGCCACCACCGCCAGCCGCAGCATCGTCGGCGTCATGAACGACTACGTCGGTCTTGCCAAGGCCCACCGCGATCACGGCGATGAGCTGAGCCTCCTCGATCTGTCGCTGCGCCTGTCCAGAACGCCTTTCCGCCCGCTGTACAACCGCAACGTCAGCCCGGACCGCGAACTCGCCGCCATGACAGGTCCGGGTTGAGTCCTTCGCTGGACCACGGAGCGGGCCCCTACAAGATGCTCCAGGCGGTCAATTCCTGCAGGTCTTCGCGGAGACCGGCGATGCGGTGGTGGACTTCGGCCGCGGCAGGGCTGCCGGGCGCCGACTTGCGGGCGTTGGTGGCGATCATCTGGAGCTCGCGGAGCAGGCAGAGATCCTCGAAGTGGTCCCAACTGCGAGGGTCGCGTCCGTACGCGGTGACGAAGTCGCCGAAGTCGTGACTGCCGAACCGGCGGCAGTGCACGGCCACGGTGGCGATGTCCCACATGCGGGGTCCGGTGGAGGCGCTGTCCCAGTCGGCCAGCACGGGGGTGCCGTCGTCGCGCCGCAGCGCGTTTCGGACCTGAGGGTCGGACTGGATCAGGCCACTACCGAACGGCATAGCCGTCTCCCAGACCGGCGCGAGGTCCCCGAGGCGACGAACCAGCAGATCACGATCGTCGCCGTCAAGGATCGCGGAGGCATCGACCGAACGGCGTACTCCCGTGACCGGATCGAGGGCGGTCGGCACGCCTGCCGGCGGCAGGGGCAGGGCGTGCAGGCTGCGAAGCAGGAGACCGAGTTCCGCAGTGGTGATCGGCCGCGCGGCGGAGGCGTCGAGTCGCTGCCACACGGTGACCGGGTACCCGTCGATGTGCAGCGGTTGCTGGATTCCGGGATGCAGCGGGACGGTCGGAAAGTCCTGGTCCTGCAGCCATTCCACGAGATCGACGACGCGCCGTATCCGGTCGAGCGGGATCGCAGGTGGGGAGATCTTGACCACCACGTCGCTCACGGCGTACACCGCGTTCGTGTGGTGCCGCAGTAGAACTGCCTGATCAGGGGCGCGGTCGATGAGTTTGCAGACCTTGTCGAGTACCGGTCGGGTCCGTTCCTCGACGAACATGGACGCTCCTGACGGCCGGGGACGGTGTCCTTACCCGACTCAGGGTAGAGCCGCCCTCCTGCCGCACTCGCGGAGGTAGTCATCCAACTCGGCGACGGGGCCCTGCCGTTGATCGGCAGGGACGACCGCGACGACGTCGCGCGCCCGGGACAAGACGATCTCGGTGCGTTGCGGCTCGGGCAGACACGCGACAGCCTCGCGTGCCACGGCAGCTGCTTCACCGGTCCGGTGTTCACGGGCCAGGCACATCGATCGGTCCATCTGGATGAGTGCTGGATCGATCGCCGGAACCGGGCTGGCCCGGTACAGCGCGAGCGCCTCGTCCTGAAGGTGGTAGGCGGCTGGCAGGTCACCTGCCCAAACGGCGGTCCCGGACAGGTAGAACAGCAGTCTTCGTGCCGGGAATTCGAAGGCCGCATGGGTGTCCGTCTCGCCGGCCTGGTCGAACAGGTGACGTGCCTGCACCATCGCGATCCTCGCCTGCTCGGTGGCACCGATGCGGGCCAGCGCCCGAGCGCGGGCGGCCGCGGCCAGAGCGGTCAGCGGGCACGGCGTCGCGGACAGCGCGAGCGCCTGTTCGGCCAGGGCGACGGTCTGCCGCGGGTCGCCGAAGTAGTAGGGCAGCATCGCGGCATGCGTCCGGACCAGCACCCGCAGCCGGGTCTGGCCGCTGTCGTCCGAGGCTACGGCCGCCGTGCGGTACCAGAGCCGGGCATGGGTGGCGTCGCCCAACCGGAGCAGCGCATCGGCGGACAAAGCCGCCAGCAACGCCGCGGCAGCCGACAGCCGGGCCTGGACCGTAGCGGGTTGTCTCCGCCGCGACAGCGTGAGGACTTCAGTGCACTCGGCGGCGATGTCCTGAAGCACCGTCAACGGCGGGGACGACAGGTAGCCCCGGACGTGATCATGGGTCGCCTCTTCGATCATCTCCAGCTGATTCGCGGTCACCGTCGAGGAGGCCAGCGCCTCGTCCAGTTGGGCGCGCAGCGCTGCGAGGCCGCTTGCAGGAGCGTCGGGCTCGGCGGGCGTCGCTGGTGTGGGTTCGTGGCCCAGGCCCATGACGGCTCGGGGGATGCGCAGGCCGACGGCGACCCGTTCGAGGACCTCGTACGCGGTGACCTGCCGCAGATTCCTGGCGATCTCGGCGGCCCGGTTCGGGGAGATGCCGACCAGCCCGCCGATCGCGCCGTACGAGACCCCGCGGGCGTGCAGAAACCGGAAGATGGCCGTGACGTCGCGTCGCTCCAGGAAGTCGCGGATCGGCCGGCCTTCCCAGAAACCCGACACCCACCAGCCCGGGTCGATCTCGACGCGCACCGGCACCCCTCCCGCCGTCACCATGCGTGATGCGTACGCCCTGTAGGTCAGGGCATCGACCCAGCGTGGCATCGAAATCCGATGATCTCAACGATGTCGGGGCGGTTCACCCACCGTGGGAACCCACGGTGAGGTCGCACCATCGGGCGACGCCGCACCTACTGCTCCCGCATTCAGTCGGCCGCCGCGTGGTGGGGTCCCTGGTGCACCCCCAGCATGGTCCTTCCGGCCGTACCAACGGCACGGGATCGTCGATTCGCGCTGCCGTGATCACCGACGTCACCCGAAGACGTCCGGGCTGGTCAGCAGCGCACCAGTAAGGCCCCGAGACGCAGGTGGCGGGTGATGCGGCGTAGGCCCCCTGTACACGCCGGCAGGCATTGTCACCACGCGTCTCGGGGCCGCCCATCGACCCGAGGAGTTAGCCGTGCACACCACGACACCCCACTTTCTCGAACTCGCCAGCGGCCACCCGCAGCGGTAGACGGGATCCGCTCATGACGAACATCGACACCACCTACACCGGCAACCTCGGGCCGGTTCGGGGCCGGCATGCCGTGGCCACATCGTGGCAAACCGGTCAGCGGCGGCCGACCTGGCCGCTGGTCGCTGACGACCTGTTCCGACTCGCCCACCGCGACCACGACGGCCGGCCACTTCTCGATGAGCACGTCACCGGTCTGGGCTTGGCCGCCGCGCTGCTGGCCGAGCTGGTGCTGGCACGCAGGCTCGCGCTGCCGGGCGGACAGGTGATCATCGTGGACGCGGAGCCGCCGATCGACGCGCTCGCGCACACGGTCCTGGACCGGCTGGCTGCCGAACACGCCGCCCTACCAGTATGGACCTGGCTTGCCTACCTCGCCCAGACCGCCCACCAGGACGTCGCCAACAGGCTCACCCGGGCCGGACACCTACGCAAGACGACCGAGCGACGACTGCTCGGGCGGCGGGTACGCTACGTGCCGACCGACATGAACACCGCCGCTTGGCCCTGGGCCCGCCTCTCCGGCCGCCTGCAGACAGGCCAACCCTTGGACGGGTTCGACACCGTCCTCGGCGGCCTGATCCTCGTCACCGACCTGTACCGCAGCGTGTTGCTCGGCCCCGCCGCAGACCTGGAAGCCGGGCTGCGCGCTGCCGTCGCCGATGCTCCGGCCCCGGTGCGGGAGCTGGTGGCTCACACCGAGGCCGCCGTCGGGGACGCGATCATCACCCGCCGCTGATCCATCCTGCCGGACGACCCGCAGCGGCTCGCTGTCATCACCGGCCGATTCCATCCTCCGTTCGCCGATCTTGAACAGAAACGTGGCCCGACCTCGCACCCAGCGGGGAGGGCTCACAAGTAAATCTCGTTAGGGCCGGGTCGTTGATGCGAACTGCAGGGTGCCGGTGATGGCGTCGAAGACGTCGTACAGTGCGTCGGCGAGCGGCAGGTTCGGGCTCATCCCGGTCACCACGAGGTAGGACCCCGGCTGACCCGGCACCGGGACGATGGTGTGCATGGCGACCATCACCACCGACGTGGTGTCGGTCAGTTCGACGATCTCTGTCCCGGTGATCCGGGCGACCGGGCCGATGCCAGCAAGGGTCGTCGAGGTGACGGTCCGGTCGCCGTGGCCGTCGGCCAGTGCCGGGCGCGACACCTGCTGGGCGATGTCGGCGACCGACAGCGGGGTCCCGTCCGGGACGGTGACGCCGAACACCGCGACGAACGCCATCAGCAGCCCGCCGTCGTCGTCGCGGGCGATCATGCCGGCCGCGGAGGCGGCGCCCTGACGGCGTGCCGCTCGCAGCAGTCGCCGGGCCTGGCGCATCGCGTCGTCGACCGCCTCGCGCTGTTCGGGAGTGGTCGCCGCGGCTCGCAGTTCCTGCTGTTGCCGGCTGAGGTCCTGGTTGGCCAGGTCGTAGTCGAGCCAGCCGTCCGGTACCTCGAACGTGAACGATCCGGGGGTGTGCACGGGCGCGGTCACCGGCCACCACCGAGGCTGGCGCCGCCCTGTTCGTCGACCTTGGTGAAGGTGTCGAGGATCAGGTCGATCGCCTCGATGATGTCGTCGCACTCGTTGCGCAGCTGCTTGCGGCCGGCGTCCCAGCGGTCTTCGAAGTTCTCCGCGGCCTCCCGGACCGGGGGACCGACGGTCTGGTTGAAGTCGGCGGCGCTGCGTTTGACGTTGATGGTCCGCAGCACCTGGCGCATCGCGTCGGCTGCCTGTTGAAGATCCTCACCCGGGATCACGATGTCAGATCTGGCCATGCGCCCGTCACGACCCAGAACCCGTAACGGTTCGATGAATGTGACCTGAGACACATTCATCGAACCGGGTGGGCGGTCCGGTCGTGAAGTCCGCATCTGTCGACCCGATCGAAACGGAGGTGTCATCGTGGCCCGGACCCCGGCCCGCGCGATGGCCGCCCCACTCGCCGCGGCTCTGCTGCTCATGACGGGCTGCGCCGGCGCCGAGCCTGCCGCGCCGGCGGCGGCACCGGTTCTTGCCGGCGGTGAGATCCAGCTGGTCGACGCACCGGCGTCGAGCGCCGGCCTGACCGGCGACGGCCGTGCCGACGAACCGGCACCGGCGGCCACGACGCAATCCCCGACACCCGCACCGTCGACCGCGGCCGCCGACGCTGCGGCGCCGGCCAAGTGGGTCCAGCTCTCCGTCAACCAGGCGGCCATCGGGGCCACGGTGACCGACGTGACCGGATTCAGTCTGTACAGCTTCGCCAAGGACTCCGCCGACCCGCCCGCCTCGCAGTGCACCGGTGAATGCGCTACGAGCTGGCCCCCGGTGCTGATTCAGCCCGGCGGCCGGGTCTTCGTCGACGGGATGCAGACCGACGACGTCGGCGCCGTCCGCCGCCCGGACGGCGGCGTCCAGGTCACCATCGGCGGCCGCCCCGCCTACCGCTTCAGCGGCGACACCGTCCCCGGCGAGCTCAACGGACAGGGCGCCGACGGGACCTGGTTCGCGTTCGCGGCCGACGGCAAGCCGATCGACGCGCTGATCAGCACGGCCGAACTGAAGGCCGCAAAACCCGACCGCACCGGCACGCTGACCGCCAAGGACGGCAAGGACGGACCGATCGTGGTCGACGACGACGGCGCGACCCTGTACCGGTTCGACGGCGACGACACCGACCCGCCGGCCAGCAACTGCAAGGGCACCTGCGCTGTGCTGTGGCAGCCCGTGGTCGCCAAGAGCGGCGGCAAGGTGAAGCTCAAGGGCATCGACGAGGACCGGGTCTGGTGGCTGAGCCGCAAGGACGGCACCAAACACGTCACCCTCGACGGGTCGCCGCTCTACCGCAACGTCGCGGACTCCAGCACCGACACGATCATCGCCAGCGCCGCTGTGCAGGGCTGGACGGCCGCCCGATGATCCGTCGCCTCGTCCTGCTGCTCGCCGTCGTTCTCGTGTCAGCCCTGGCCGTGCCGGCGGCTGCCGTCGCCGCCCCGGACGACGTGGTCAAGGTCGCCGTCGTGCGTACCGCCGCACAGAACGGCGGCCGGCCCGACTCGCTGGCCCAGATCGCCCAGCGAACCCTCGGCGACCCGGCCCGCGCCACCGAGATCCTCGACCTCAACCGGGCCCGCCCGCAGAGCGACGGCAGCGCCCTCACCGACTCCGGCGAGCTGCGTCCCGGATGGATCCTGCTGCTGCCCGCCGACGCGACAGGCCCCGACGTCCGTCTAGGCCGGGTCGCCGCGACCCCGGGCGGCAGCGACACTCCACTGCTGAACACGCAGGTCACGGCCGCACTCATCGGTGCGGTGGTCCTGGCGCTGCTCGCCCTGCTGGTGATCTTCCGCCGCCGGATCATCGGCGGGGTCCGCAGCCGGTACCGCGCCTATGCCGACAATGCCCGCTGGCACCGCCAGATCCAGGAGCGCATGCAGGCACGCGCCCGGCTGGCCGCCGAGTTCGCCGCCGATCAGAGCCGCCCGGCACTGGCCTGGCAGGCCTCCGCCGAACTGACCGCAGCCCAGGTCGAGACCTACGCCCTGCGCGTGGACGCGACCGCGGTGACCGCCTGGGTCACCGCCGACCACGCTCCCCGCTGGCCGTGGCAGGCCGAGACCGACGGTGTGTGGACACGTCCGGCCGACCTTCCCACGGCCCGGCCCACCCGGGGCGACGGCGTCACGCCGTGCCTGGTCCGGGTCGGCGGCGAGGACGGCACCCTGTTCGTGGACCTCACCTGGCTCGACGGCGTGCTGTCGATCGGTGGTTCGGCAGGTGTCGCCATCGACGTCCTGGCGAACCTGCTCGCGGACCTGACCCGATTCCGTTCCGACCTGCCGGTGTTCTCCGTCCCCGGCCTCGGCGGCGAACCTCCGGGCGTTCCGCAGACCGCGGTGCGGCTGCGTTCGGTCACCGACCTGCGTGTGGCCGGCTCCGCGCCCGGCACCGACGACGGCATGGTGCGCCTCGCCGCCCGCCGAGGAACCCTGACCTCGGTGGCGGTGATCGCCGAGATCCCTACCGACGAGCAAGCCGCACACCTGCTGGCCGCCTGCGGACCGGGCACCGGCCAGGTCGCGATCGTCCTCGGCGACCTCCCGGGCGCCCGCTGGCGGTGGCACGCGGAAGCAGACGGCAAGGTCCGCCTGCCGGAGATCGGTCTGACGGTCACCGCACCGTCCCGCTAAGCCTCGACCCGCCGGTCCGTACGGACCGATTCAGGAAGGTTCCCGATGTCGACCACCACCACCCTCCCGGCCAGGAACACACCCGTCCGGCGGACCGGCCAGGCCCGGGCCGCCTACCTGCTGGTCTGGACGTTCCTGCTGGCCAACCTGGTGATCCTGCAGGTCATGTTCGCCAACCCCAGCCGACCCGCGCACAACACCCTGACCTCGATCGGCCGGTTCTTCGGCCTGTACCTGGGCTTCGTCCTGGTGGTGCAACTGCTGCTGATCGGCCGGGTGCCGTTCCTGGAACGGCGCATCGGCATGGACAAACTCACCAACTGGCACCGCTGGACCGGGTTCGCGATCTTCTGGCTGGTCATTGCGCACCCGACGTTCGTGCTGCTCGGCTACTCCCAGTTGGACCGGATCCCGTTTCTCGCCGAGATCCCGAACCTGGCCAAACAGATGCCGGTCCTGCTCGGCATGATCGCCGCAGCCCTCATTTTCGTCATGGCGATCAGTTCGGTACGGATGGCCCGCCGCCGGATGTCGTATGAGGCCTGGCACGCCACCCACCTGGTGGTGTACGTGATGATCGTGCTCGCCGTGATCCACCAGATCTACGAGGGCAGCTCGATCGCCTCCACCCCGATCACGCAGGCGTACTGGTGGGCGCTCTGGGCCTTCGCGATCGGTTCACTGCTGACCAACCGGCTGTTCGTGCCGCTGGTCCGCAACGCCCGGCACCGGCTGCGGGTGGTCGCGGTGGTCCCGGAGACCGACTCCGCCGTGTCGGTCTACGTGGGCGGCCGGAACCTGGACCGGCTGCGTGCCCGGCCAGGCCAGTTCTTCTGGTGGCGTTTCCCCGGGCACACCTCCTGGTGGCAGGTCAACCCGTGGTCGCTGTCCGCGGCGCCCGACGGCCGCACCCTGCGGCTGACCGCGAAAGCGATCGGCTCGACCAGCGCGGGACTGCGGCAACTTCCGGTCGGCACCAAGGTGTACGCCGAAGGGCCCTACGGCGCCCTGACGACCGCCGGCCGTACCCGGGAGAACACCCTGCTGATCGCCGGTGGCATCGGCATCACCCCGATCCGGGCGCTGCTGGAGGACCCCGACCTGACCGGTGACGTCGTGGTCCTCTACCGGGCCCGGACACCCGCCGACGCCGTCCTTGCCGGTGAACTGCGCAATCTCGTACAGGCTCGCGGCGCCCGCCTGCATCTGCTGACCGGCCGCACCACCGACGGCAACCAGCCGTTCAGCCCGGAGAGCCTGCGCGGCCTGGTACCCGACATCGCCGAACGTGACGTCTACCTGTGCGGGCCGGCCGCGATGGCCACGACCGTGCAGCGCAGCCTCCGCGCGCTGCGGGTGCCGGCCCGTCAGCGACACATCGAAGCGTTCCGGCTCGGAGTCTGAGGGGGCGTGCCGTTCCCGATGTCAGGGCACGGCATCAAGGGAGTTGTTCGAGCAGGCGGGTGACGTGCCGCTGGACCATTGCGAAGCCGAACCGCTGTGCGGTCTTCTCCGCTTCGGCCGCCATGGCACGTGCCCGACCGGGCTCGGCTCCGGAGAGTGCCTGAGCGTAGGCGAGGTGGGTGCGGGCGACGAACAGCGGCGCCCGCAGACGACGGTTGACGGTCAGGGCAAGCTCGTACGCGGCGGCCGCCTCCTGAGTACGGCCCAGGGTTGCCAACGCGCGGCCCAGCCCGTGTGCGATGGCGCCCTCCGTGCTGGCGCCGGTGCTGGCAACCTGGTCCTGCCATCGGCTCAGGACCGGCACGAGCCGGGAAGCATGCTCGGGCAGGTCGAGCGTATGGCAGACCTCGGCCCACAGCATCAGGGCCGTCGACCAGAACTGGGGCGCTCCGCAGGCGGAGATGTCGAAGGCGCCGATGAGCGCACGGGCCTCCGTTTCCCTGCCGAGTTCGCACCGCACGTAAGCGAGGGCAGCGTGGAAGACCTGCAGCGCCGGGTTCGCCTGGAGGACCTCCTCGATGGCACCGGCCGTCTCGGCGAGGCGGTCCTGGGCACGGCGGATCTGAAAGATCTGGCCGGCGTAGCCGTAGAACGCCTCCGGTTGTCCGGAGGCGACACCGAGTTCGAAGCCGTCCTGGGCGACGGACTCGGCCCCGTCCAGGTCGCCGTCCATGAACAGGTGCATCGACTGGGTCTGCGAGGTGGTCCAACGGACGAACGGTTCCGGGCTGTCCCTGGCGAAGGACTCCAGGACCAGCCTCTCCCGATTGATGGCGTCGCGATCGCCGAGCTGGAGGTCGACCTCGTGCTGGGACATCGCGAGTACGCCGCGCAGCCTTGCGTCGCCGGTGGATATCGCGGCGGCCAAACCTTCGGGCAACAACCCGGGACCGGGGCCGGAGAGCGTCGGGGGTGCGCAGCGCGCTCTGGGCCAGGCTCACCACCTCCGCGATGATGCGGGCCTCGCCGGTCGCACGGGCGAGCTCCATCGCCCGCGTGGCCACCGGTTCGACCTCTTCGTCGGGCGCGCCGTGCAGCTCGATGGCGAGGATCGCGTGCAGAAGCGAACCCTCGGGTCCGCCGGGCCGCACCGTGATCGCGCGGCGCAGAACCTCGACCCGCTCGTCGTCGATCGACCCGAACCCGCTGACGTCGCCGCGATTGTTGGCCAGCGCCGCGCGTACGAGAAGATCGTCGAGGTGAAGTTCGATCGCGAGATGGCCGGCTTCCAGCAGCGTCTCGCGGTGAGCGGGGTCGCCGGTCTGGCGTTGAGCGGTTCCGAGCCCGACAAGGATCTCGCACCGCTGTGTCACGTGTTCGGCCGGGAGCAGGGCCAGCGCCTGCCGGAACCAGGTGCACGCGTCGTCGGGAGCCAGGCTCGACAACGCGTAGTCGCCGGCCCGGCGGGCGTACTCGGCGGCCTTGTCCCGGTTACGTGGCGTGATGGCATGAATCCAGTGATGGGCGATCTCGGCGGCCCGCACGGCCGCGTCGGCGAACTGCCGCTCCAGAGCCACCGCGACCGCCTGGTGGGTGAACGCGCGCAGAGTGGGGCTCAGTTCGGCGTACAGCGTGTGGGCCACGATCGCATGCGTGAACGCGAACCGGCCGGCCGCGTCGATGACCAGCGCGTTGTCCACCGCCGGTGCGAGCCGTTCGAAGGTACGCATCGGATCTTCGCCGAGGAGCTCGCAGAGCAGCCCGAGGTCGAACTCCCGGCCGATGACCGCCGCGGTGTCCAGTGCCTTGCGCGAGTCCGTCCCGAGCAGCTGAACGCGCCGGCCCACCACCTCCCGGACGCTGACCGGCAGACCCTGACTACCCAGATGGGTCGGTGAGATCCACCGCCCGTCCGTTTGCCGTTTGATCGCACCCGTCTCGGCGAGGTGCCGCAGGATCTCGGTGACGAAGAACGGGTTGCCTTCGGTCTCGGCCTGCAGCAGATCCCGAAGAGCCAGCCCATCACGGTCCATCTCGTGGCCGGCGACCGTTTCCAGCAGCCCGAGGACCTCGCCGTCGTCCAAGCCGCGCAAAGCCAGCCGGACGGCGCCCGGCTCCCGGTGGGTCGCGGCCAGCAGCGTGCGCAGCGGGTGCGACGCGTCGATGTCGGACTCCCGGAACGTCGCGATCACCAGCACCGGCGTGGTCAGGGCCCGTTCGACCAGATGACGCAGCAGGCTGAGAGTCTGCGCGTCGGCCCAATGCAGATCATCGAGTACGACCAGCGCGGCGCTGCCGTGGGCGGCGACGGCGCCGAGCACGTCCAGGACCGAGTTGTAGAGCGCGAACCGGGCCGAGTCCGACTCCAGATCCTGTGTGCTCGAAGAACCGCCCAGCAGCGGTGCGAGGGGGTCGCGGTGTTGACCGACGAGGCCGGGCTTCTCTCGGTCGAGATTCGTCAGTACCTCCCGCCACGGCTGGTAGGGGATCGACAGTTCCTCGTCGCACCGCCCGTACAGCACGGTCGCGTCGGGCCGGGATCTGGCGAACACCGAACACAGCGTCGTCTTACCGATTCCCGCCTCACCGCTCACCAGGACCACACGACGCTGACCAGCGGCGATCATCTCCTTCCACGCGTCGGCGAGTACCGCGCGCTCGCGGTCACGGCCCGCGAACCCCAGCCCGGTCGACGTCGCGAGCCGGGCCGGCAGGGCGGCGTCCGGAAGCGGCGCGGCCTCGGCAACCCCCTGCCGGACGGTGCCGACGAACTGGTAGCCACGGCGATACAGGGTCCGTACCAGCCGTTGTTCCCGCCCGGCGTCACCGAGCGCCACCCGGATACCGCGCATCACCGTGGTGACGGCGGCGTCGGTCACGAAGCGGTCGCCCCACACGGTGTCGAGCAGTTCGTCCTTCGAGACGACCCGATCACGATGCAGAACCAGGTGGACGAGCACGTCGAACGCCCGGGGCTCGAGCGGGACACGCCTGCCCGCGAGCCGAAGTTCGTATAGAGAGGTGTCGAGCTCGAACCCGTCGAAACGGTACGGAGCTGCTTCCACCGCACGGACGATATCATCCACGATCATCCGGGTCCGCTGCGCGGCGTACGGCGTACACCCCTTGACTCTGTTCGATCCCGACGGACATTCCGCGACCGAAATCCATCACGCTCCACAGTCGGCTGGTGGGCGGGGTGGACCCCTCCGTGCGTACCCCTGGGGTGTTGAAGGGTTGGGGTTTGACGTTGGTGGTCAGCCGGCGGCTGGGTTGATGGTCGCCTGGATGGCGACCAGTGCGGCGACGGCGAAGACGAGCCAGGCGAAGGCGCGGTGCAGTCGCCCGGTGGGCAGCCGGCCGGCGATACGGCCGGCGGCGAGGGATCCGGTGACGGCGGCGAGGGTGAACGCCGTGGTGATGCGGTAGTCGAGGGTCGTGTCTCCGGCGTGGGCGGCGAATCCCGCGGCTGAGTTGACCACGATGATGACCAGCGAGGTGGCGACGGCGGCGGGCATGGACAGCCCGAGCAGCAGCACGAGGGCGGGAATGATCAGGAAGCCGCCACCGACACCGAACAGGCCGGTGAGGAACCCGACGCCCAACCCGGCGGCGACGGATTTCGGAAGACAGCCACGCCAGTTGACACCTCCGCTGGGCAGGGCGCAGTCTCCGCCGGAGTCGTTGGTCCCGGACAGCATCCGCCATCCGGCGACTGCCATCAGCGCCGCGAACCCGGCCAGAACGAGGCGGGGATCGAGCAGCCTGTTGACGGCTGCGCCGGCGAACGCCGCGGCGGCGCCCGTGCCGCCGACGATCCCGGCGATGCGCCACCGCACCAGCCCGGCCCGCAGTCGTGGGACCAGAGCGGTGGCCGACGAGATGCCCACCACCAGCAAGGACGTGGGTACAGCCGCCGCGAGGGTCAGGCCGGCGCCGTAGACCAGGGCGGGGACGGCCAGGATCGAGCCGCCACCGCCGAGCAGCCCGAGCAGGACCCCGATGAGCGAGCCGAACCCGATCGCGGCGATCACGACCGGCCCCGGCCCGGAGAACTGCCGGGAACCTTCCGGACGCGGTTGGCATACCGGGGCACCGGGCTACTGCCGCTCGCCGGTCAGGGCGGTGACGACCTGCTCGAGGCCGGTGCGCGGGCCACGGTTGTAGGGCAACTTGGCCAGCAGCATGCCCATCGCGCACGTGTTGGTCAGCGCCGCGACCGCCAGGCCCGCACCGAGCAGCGCGGCCGCCCACTTGACCGGCTCGACCGGGACGCTGGCCAGGACGGCGAGGAGGACCAGGCTGCCGGTGACCAGGCGGACCTGTCGTTCCAGGTCCCAGCGGGGGGTTCCGGCGGTGACCGGCGCCTGGAGGGTCTGCCAGGCGGTGATCCCGCCGGTGAGTACCCGCAGGTTCGGCAGGCCGGCTTCGGTCAGGGCCTGTTCGGCCTGGGCGGCGCGTTGCCCGGAGCGGCAGACCAGGACGACCTGCTCGTCGAGGTGGGCGCGCAGTTCGTCGCGGTGCTCGCGTAGCAGGTCCAGGGGCACGTTGTAGGAGCCGGGGATGTGTGCTGTCGCGAATTCGGCCGGGGTGCGCACGTCGATCAGCCGCGGTGGGTGGCCGGTGGCGAGCAGGTGTTGCAGAGCGGGGGCGTCGAGGGCGGCTGGTGGCATGGTCACGGGCGTTGCTCCTTCTCAGTTGCCGGTGACGATGGGCAGACCGGCGTCACCGGCGTCGGCGTAGGAGTCGTCGAGGTGCACGACCCGCCGGCCGGCTCGCTGCAGCAGGCTGGTGGCCGCTGCGGCGCGGTAGCCGGAGCCGCAGTGCACCCAGACGGTGCCGGCGGGCACGTCGTGGAGGCGGTGCGGCAGGTCGGGCAGTGGGATGTGCACGGCGCCGTCGATGTGATCGGCGCGCCATTCGTTGTTCATGCGCACGTCGAGCAGCACGTCGACGGCGGGCAGCCCGTGTGGTGGGGTGCCGGTGCGGGCGGCGGCTAGGTCGGCGAAGGTGGCCGTGGTCAGATCGGTCAGGCGGGTCGTGTCGCCGCCGGCCCACAGTTCCGGGTCGCCGGCTGCTGCGGTGGCGGGCCGGTCGATGCCGATGCGGGCCAGTTCCCGCTGGGCGTCGGCAACCTGCTGCCGGCTGTTGCCGAGCAGGGTGATCGGCGCACCCCGCGGGGCCATCCAGCCCAGCCACGTCGACATCGGCCCGTCCAGGCCGAAGCTGAGCGTGCCGGCCAGGTGCCGGTGTGCGAACGCCTTGCGGGAGCGCAGGTCCACCACCCACTCGCCGGCGGAGATCCGGGCGGTGAGTTCGGCCGGGTCGGCGACGGCGACCGGGCTGAGGTCGATCAGGTCGGCTCCCGCGCTGTTGCGGGCGCCCATGTGCGCGTAGTAGGCGGGGTAGGCGTCTAGTCCGGCGAGGGTCTGGGCGACGAAGGCGCCGGTCTCCAGCCGCAGGGCCGGGTTGGCGGTGCGTTCCCGGCCGATCGTCGACTCGGGCGCGTCGGACTGGGTGGCCGAGCAGAAGCTGCCGAAGCCGTGGGTGGGCCACACCTGCGCGCCGTCGGGGAGCAGGTCCGCGAGCCGGTGTGCGGAGGCGTGCTGGTGTTCGGCGAGGGCGTGGGCGTGTTGTTCGCCGAGCAGGTCGGTGCGGCCGGTGGTGCCGAACAGCAGCGACCCGCCGGTGAACACCCCGGCCGGGCCGTCGTCGCCGTCGAGGATGTACGACAGGTGATGGAAGGTGTGCCCCGGCGTGGCCACCACGCGCAGCCGCATCCGCGTCGACACGGTGATCTCGTCGCCGTCGGTGACCGGTTGCCGATGGAAGCCGACCTCGTCGTCGGCGGCGACCAGGTATGTCGCGCCGGTCAGCCGCGACAGGGCCAGGCCACCGGAGACGTAGTCGTTGTGCAGATGCGTCTCGGCCACGTGGGTGATCCGCACGCCGATGCTGCCGGCCAGGGCCAGGATCCGGTCGATGTCGCGTTGCGGGTCGACGACGATCGCCACCCGCCCGTCGTGGGCCAGGTAGCTGCGGTCGCCCAGGGACGAGGTCTGTACGACCTCCACGTTCAGCTCGCTCACGTGTCGTGTCTCCTTGCTTCGATGGCGGATGGGGTTCAGTGGCCGGTCTCTATCGGGTGCCCGGCCCGCCGCCAGGCGTCGGTGCCGCCGGCCAGGGACTGCACCCGTGCGCCGGCCGCGGCCAGCAGCCGGGCGGCGGTCACGCTGCGGGCGCCGGAACGGCACACCGTCACGACGTCCTGCCCGGCGTAGCGGGTGGCGGCTGCGGGTAGGTCGTCGAGTGGGAGGTTCACGGCACCCGGCAGGTGACCGGCGGCGTACTCATCGGTGGCGCGGACGTCGAGCAGCACCGCACCGGTGGTCCCGAGGTGCAGTTCTTCCACGCGTATTTGTCGGACAGTCATCTCACGGCTCCGTTCGGTGCATACCCATGGGGGTATATTGAGGGCGCAATGCGGCCATGGCGTGACCGCAACCAGGTCAGGACAGGGCCAGGAACAGTTTCTCGAGCTCGTCGATGCTCATCGGCGGCTCCTCGCCCCGCTCGCGGGCCGCCTGGCACTCCCGCATGCCCGTCGCGATGATTTTGAAGCCGGCGCGGTCGACGGCGCTGGACACCGCCGCCAACTGAGTGAGAACCCTTCGGCAGTCCTCCCCGTTCTCGATCATCGAGATCACCGCCCCGAGCTGCCCCTGTGCCCGTTTCAGCCGGGTCAGTGCGTCCTTGAGCAGGACCGGACTCATCTCCATAGGTTTCCGCCTCCCGACGAAACATGCCCCAGGGGGTATCGGCTGCCCGGCTCGGTCGCCGGGCGTTCATATGCCGTGTGCCACTGCCGTCAACGCCTGGCTGACACGCTCGCTCGTGCCCGCCGGGCCTCCAAGATACCCCCAGGGGTATACGCGATCGCAAGGTGAGATGGGCCCCAATGCTCGAAGCAGAGGTCTCATCCGTCTACATGGCCTGCCCGCTCAAGTACATGAGCAGCCCGTACCCACGGTCACCTCGCGATGGCCAGCGTGGCCCTACGCAAGGCGGGGGAGCGCGCCCCCAGGGTCGCCGCCACCAGCAGGAACGCCGCGCATGCCGTCAAGGCGACGCCGGCGTCGAACAGGTCGCTCACCGAACCCAGCGCGTTGTTGGTCAGCAGCAGGGGCAGACTCTGGGCCAGCACCAGCACCGACTGGACGCGGGCGAGATGGGTCGACGGCGCGCCCCCGAGGATCAGCGGGCCCACATGCGCGGTGAACAGGCCGGAACCGATCCCCACCACGGCGGCTGCCGTGATCGCGGCGGCCGCTGCGGGCGCGGCAACAAGACCGAGCACCCCGGCTGCCGCCAGGGCCAGCCCACCGACGGCGGCCAGCCCGGGCCGCCGGATCGGCCCGGCCGTGGTGACGGTGACCGCGACGGCCACGACCCCCAACGCGATCGTTGCGGCGAGGACGCCACCGAGGTCGGCGTTCCACCCGCGTTGGGTCGCCAGCAGCGGAATGAGCAGGCCGGACACCGGCAGAAGGAACGCGGCGGTGGCGGCGATCAGTCCCAGCGCCGAACGCAGCACCGGATCCGACCAGGCCACCCGCAAGCCGTCGACCGCGCTGCGCACGCCTGCACCGGCCGGCGGAGGCGGGGTGGGCGGCGCGGAACGAGGCCGCAAACCAACCAGGATGACCGCCATAACCACATAGGTCCCCGCGTTCACGAAGGCCACCGTGGCGAGCCCGGCGGTCGCCACGAGCAGGCCACCGGCCGACGGCCCGGCGAACGTGGCCAGCTGCCCGACCACCTGCCGTGCCGACATGGCCCGGGCCAGCGGCTCACCGGTCACCAGACGCCGCGGCATCGAACCGGAACTGGGCAGATAGAAGGCGTCCAAGATGCCGATGACCAGAGCGATGCCGAGCAACAGGTACGGCTGGACACCGAGCACCAGAACGGCGCTGCCGAGCACGAGCGCCGCACCGGCCATGGCGAAATCCGACGTGATCATCACCCGCCACGCGCCGACGCGATCCGCCAGCGCGCCGCCGAACAGCAGCAGCGCCACCCGTGGCAGGTTGACCGCGGTGAGCACGGCGCCCGCGAACGCGCCACCCCACACAGCCGCCACCCAGGTCATCCCGAAGGCCATCATCTGCGAGCCGAGCAGCGACAGGGTCACACCACCCAGCCAGATCCAATACCGCCGCGGAATGGGCTTGTGCCTGGACTCCGCGACCGCTGGCTCCGAAGAGAGGGACATGACGCTCCTGGACTACTCGATGACGTATCGGCGACGCCCGGTCACTCTCGGCCCTCGACTTGGTCGAGAGTCAATCCGTCAACGCCGGGAACCACCGCTCCGGTCACGTCGGCGGCCCCGGCCAGCCACAGGCAGGCGTCCGCGACCGCCGATGCCTGTACGAGCCGGGTTGGCCGGCTGATCGCGCCCGAACACCTCATCCGGCGGCAGTTGCAGGGCCCCGGCGATCTCCGAGAGCATGCGGCCCTCCAAATCGGGTTCGTCCAGCACCGATCCGGGGCACACGACGTGCGCCGGCCGTGGCCGCCTCGACCGCCCAGCCGATGGTTCGGCCCGGGTCACCTCGAGTTCGCCGGAGCGATCCTCAAGGCGATCAGCTTCTCAGTCGCGATCGCCCCACTGATGACCTTGCTGCCCCACCAGTGAGCCGGGATGAGGGCTCGGGACACCCCGAACCCCCTCGCCCCCCCGTCCAGCTCAGGAACCGCCGGAACAAGATGGCCGGGGGAACGTGCCGGAGGTCACCAATCGCCTCGTCCATCACGTCCCACATCCGGGTCCGCAGTGCCAAGGGCGACGGGGTCTCGGTCAGAATTCGGGTCCGGGCCGGTTCACACGGCCACCGGTCCCCGCACGTGCCGCAGTTCCACAAGGGCCGGACCGCCTGGTGGTCAGCCATCGCATTCGACCAGGGCCAGCCGGTAGATCCCGGCCGAACCCCGGTCGTCAGCCGGGAAAGCCGGGCGGAGGTCAGAGGCCCACACCTGCCGCTGATACCCAGGTCCCGAGCCGGTGTCGAACCAGACGTTCACCAGCCCTGCCCGTGGTAACTCATGCGGTCCCGCCACCAGAATCGACCTCTGCGCCATCTCCGCCTCCACTCGCCCGGGTGTCCACCTCTCTCATGTGACGCTTCGGCGTCCTGAACACTCCAGTGGTGTTCACGCTGAACACGAGTAGCGTGAACACCCATGGGTGAACCGGCATACCAGAACGTCGCTGACGCGATCCGCGCCGACATCGAGGCTCGGCGCCTGATCGAGGGCGACCGCCTCCCCACCGTCCGGGAGCTGGCCCAGCGCTTCGGGGTGCCGACCGGCACGGTGGCCAAGGCTGTGGACGTGCTCCGCGCTAACGGGGTGATCGTTGCCCGCCACGGCCGGGGCCTCTACGTCCGCAGCTTCGGCCGGATCGTCCGCTCGTCGCCCGACCGGCTCTCGAAAACCTGGTGGGGTGAGGGCAACTCGATCCAGGACCGGGACACGAACGGCCGGCTCCGCGCCGTGCACGTAGTCGTCGAGGAGGCCCCCGCGTCCGAGGAGATCGCGGAAGCGCTGGGCGTGCCGGCGGGCGCCGCCGTGCTGACCCGGGCACGCCGCTTCGCGGTGGAGGACCGGATAGTCCAGACCGCGATCAGTCACCTCCCGCTGGACGTGGTGGCGGCCGCCCCGGCCGTGGGGTACACCGGCCCGGGACCGGGTGGGATCTACGCCCGGATGGCTGAGGCCGGGCTGGGGCCGGAGACGTTCCGGGAATCGCTGATCTGCCGGATGCCGACGTCCGCCGAGGCCGAGGTGATGGCCCTTCCCCGGGGCACCCCGGTCATTGCGGTGACCCGACGCGCGTACACCAGCACCCGCCGGTGCGTGGAGGTCAACGAGATGGTGTTGGACAGCTCCGCGTATGAGCTGGAGTACATCCTGGGCGCGTGAAGTTGACACGTGATCGTCAACCTGAACCCCCTCTGGCCCCTCGCCTCGGCGAGTCAGGATCAGGACCCCGACGATCCAGAACCCGATCCCTCCGGGGTCGAGCCCAGCGGTATGGAGGTTGTCGAGGTGCCCGATCTGCCTTCCCCGTACGAAACTCAACGTCGCGATCCAAAGCCTCCTCCCTGGCAGCTTCCGCTTCAGCCTCCGGTGTAGCCGTCCGGTCCCTCGGTGGGGGTGGGTCAGAAATCGTCGGCTGATCTGAGTGTCTGGGCCGACCACTGCCGTCTGGTCGAACCCCTTGATCTGGACCTGATCGTCACTCAGGTCTGAAGCCACGGCGGCCGGTGACGCGATGTACGGCAGCGGGTCGGCGCGATCAGAAGGTTGGGCTGGTCAGGCGTTTGATCCAGATGCTGGCCTGTGGGGTGGCGGCGGTGACGGTGGCGATCGTGGTGGCGGCGGCCCACCAGAGCAGGACGGCGATGTAGGCCCAGGTCAGGTATTCGACGGTGCGGACGCTGCTGACCAGGGCATACCCGCCGCCGAGGACGACGGCGGTGATGACGCGCAGCAGGGGCTGGCGGGTTGCGGTCAGCGCCGTCGCGACACCGAGCAGGACGGCCCCGGCGAGCTGGGTCGGGCCGGCCGTGGGCAGCAGGTCGGCAGGGAAGGTGTAGGTGAACGCCGCCCGTTGCAGGTAGACGCCGCAGGCGGCGAGGGCGATCGCGGTGACCGGTGGGTTCGCCCGGCCCAGCCATGCGACGACCGCGTCCTGGGGAATGCGAGGCGCGATCAGCGCGATGAGCGCGGCGCACGCGGCGAGCGGGATGGCGCAGGTGAGGGCGGTTTTCAGGTAGGCGGGGTCGTCGAAGTCGACGCTGACGCCGATGGCGAGGCCCCAGAGACCGGCGACGGCGAGGCCGAGGGCGGCGGCGCCGAGGTAGCCGCGACGCAGCAGTGCGCCGGTGGTGATGTCGTCGTCGGCGTGAGCGGCGGTGAGCCAGGTGGTGGGGACGAGCTGGGCGGCGGTCCAGGCGGTGAGGACGGCGAGGGCGGCGGCCAGGCCGATGTTGTCGACGGGGAGCAGGACGCCGATGATGTCGCCGCCGAGGCGGCCGATGTCGGCGGTGGTGATGGTCTGCAACAGGACCGCGACGCTGGCGGCGGCGAGGATCGAGACGCGGGCCAGGTTGGCCAGCGTGATGCGGGTACGCGGCAGCCGCCCCGACGCCGCAGTCGCACCCGGCGGGGGAGTGGCGGGCGTGGTGGGCCCGGTGATGCGCAGGGCTCCGCGGGCGACGGCGTGCGGGTCGTCGACCACGACCGGTTCGGGTAGTCCGGCGGCGGTCAGGGCCGCCCCGAGTTCGGGCAGGACCGCGTCGTCGCCAGCGAGGATGACGGTGGTGACGTCGGCGGTGTCGAGGTCGGCGTCGGCCAGCACCTGCTTGACTGCTTCGGGCACGCGGGCAAGATGTGGGGCGGCGGCCGCCGACACGTCTGCTCGTTCGAGGACTGCCGCCGGAAGTGGTGGTGGGAGCAGCAGCGACGCCCGCGGCTGGCCGACAAGGACGGCGCGGGCCTGCCGGATCTCCCGGTGGACGGGCCAGCCGACCGGTGGCGGGTCGGCGAGCCGGGCCAGGAGCGCGTTGTCGATGCCGGGGTGGGCCGGATCATGGATCGAGGTGTGAGCGACCTGCTGGTAGCCGTCCTCCAGGTCGAGGATGGTCAGGTCGGGGGCGGCGGTGGCGACCAGGGCGAATCGGCCGGCGGTGGCCGTACCCCCGGATAAAGCCGCAGCCGCGGTGACGATGCCGGGAACCGGCAGCCCGACCTGGGTTGCCGCCTGTTGCAGGCGTTGCCGGGCGCGGTGGCCCCACCCGGTGGCGGTGACGACCGTCAGCGCGGTCACCGGGGTGCCGGCGAGCGCGGACGCATGGGTCGCGACATGGGCGAGGACCGCGGCCAGCGCGGTCGTGTCGGTGCCGGTATGGGTCAGCGCCATCGGGTCGGGCCGGTAGTTGTCGGCGTCGAGCAGCCCGGCCGCCAGGGCGGCGGTGCCGGTGAGCAGAGCGCCGCCGGGGTCGGGGATGACGCCGCTGGGGAGCCGGGCGTGGCCCGTGAAGTAGACCGGGTGGATGGTGCCGGCGTGTTCGTAGGCCGCGGTGGTCCACCAGGGGGCGATGTCGACGGCCAGGTGAAGATCCGTTGCGGGCATGCCGGGCAGTGTCGCAAGACGACATCACACGGGTCGACCGGAAATGTTGTTCTTCGCATAGTGATAGACGCCGACAAATGCGGTGGCCGATGATCGTGTGTGGCCGGTAGAGATCAGGGTTCGATCACGAACCAGGCGGGAAATCATCATCGGCCCACCTCCTGCCGTCCTGGCCGCAGGTCACCGCGTTCGTCACCGACAGCGAACGCCCAAACGGCACCCACCTGATCGTCGGTGCGGTGGCGATCCTGTTGTGGCTGGTCTGGGCGATCATGATGCTGCCGCTCGCCGCAGCGTCCTGACCGTCGCCGTCGCCCTCGCCGTGCTGCGAAATCATGCTACGAAGCGGGTGTCACCGCGGTAAGCCGAGATATGCGGTTCGTCCGGTCCGACGCGCTTCGAGAGCTGCGGCGATCCGCGGTGCGACCGCCTTCGGCAGATGCGCGGCAGCCTCGAGCGGCTCGAGGAACGCATAGGCCGACAGTTCGTCGGCGGGCAGCCGCAGTGAGGTGGAAGCTGGAAGTTCGCCGACGTCGAACGTCACGCTGATGAGTGCACGTGGCCGGGGATCAGCGGGCGGCGCCCAGTCCACGACCAGCAGCGCGCCAACCTTGAGGTCGAGGCCGAGTTCCTCGTGCAGTTCGCGGGCGCAGCCGTCCTCCGGGTATTCGTCGGCTTCCAGATAGCCGCCAGGGAAGGCCCAGTGGTCGCGGTAGCTGGGTTTGACCAGCAGCACCCGGCCGGTGCCGGCCTCGGTGATCAGAGCCGCGGTGGTGGCATAGAAACTGGGCAGCTGCGCATACCACTCGCGGGGTTCGATCCAGGTGCTCACCGACACGACGGTAGTCCAATGCCGGATGGCCTGTCGTTCACGCTGTGGCGAGCAAGTCGTGGTGGCGGTCGAAGAAGTCGGCTACGACCGGAACCCGCCGGTACGGGATGAGGCGGTCGGTGAGTTCAGTGAGGCGTTGCCGCACTCGTCGTGACTGCATGGTGCGCAGGTGTGGGACGGCTTGGGTGCCGTAGCGGCTGGCTCGGGCAGGAACACGGCGCGAACCTGCGCTGCTACCTCTGGCACGACCATCTCTGGCCACCGTCCTGCTTCGCCGGGCCGTGCGGCGGAGCACGGCCAGGTGAAGATCCGTTGCGGGCACGCCGGGCAGTGTCGCAAGACGACATCACACGGGTCGACCGGAAGCGTTGTTCTTCGCATAGTGATAGACGCTGACAAATGCGGTGGCCGATGATCGGGTGTGGCCGGTAGAGATCAGGGTTCGATCACGAACCAAGGCGGGAAATGAGCGAGGACGTACGCCGCAAGACCGCGGAACTCACCCGGCAACCGACGGTCTGGCCGGCACCCCCACCACCGCACGACCAGCGCAGCCGTGCGGGCCGGGTGTTGCGGGCCCTGCCGGGCGTCCTCGCCCTCACCGTCGTACCGCCGCTGCTGCTCACCCTCATCTTCGGCTCACCGGCTGACCTGCTGCCGTCCTGGCCGCAGGTCACCGCGTTCGTCACCGACAGCGAACGCCCGAACGGCACCCACCTGATCGTCGGCGCCGTGGCGATCCTGTTGTGGCTGGTCTGGGCGATCATGATGCTGCTGCTCGCCGGCAGCGTCCTGACCGTCGTCGCCGGCTGGCGGCTCCCACGCTGGCGGTTGCCGGCACCGTTGCACCGGATGCTGTTCGGGCTGGCCGGCACTGCGGTCGTCGCCGTCGCCACCACCCCGGCCGGCACCAGCCAGGCTCCGGCACCGGCAACGGCCGCGGCCACGACGGGCGACAGCGTCCTGCAGCGCGGCACGGTCACCGTCATGGTCGGCCAGACCCGGTTCGAGTACGAGGTGCGCCGCGGCGATTCACTGTCGAGGATCGCCCGGCGCTGGCTGGGTGACGCCGACCGCTGGCCGGAGATCTGCCAGTTGAACCGCCACCGCCACCAGACCGGCGGCGCGCGCCTGACCGACTGCGACCTGATCCAGCCCGGCTGGCACCTGCGCCTGCCCGCTGACGCCCGCCCACCGGCCGGCGCCCGCACCACACCCCCACCCCGGCCACCGGCGACCCGCCCGACCGCACCGGAGACATCCAACGAACTGCCGCAGCGGGACCAAACGACACGGCCTCCGTATCGAAACGATCAGCACCCGCTGCCGGCGCCGAGCGGTCCACTCGCTCCGGAAGCCTCGTCCAGCAGCGAGGATGGCATCCGGCTGCCCAGCGGCAGCATCCTCACCTGGGGACTGGCCACGGCGATCACCGGCGCTGTCGCGCTGGTGTGGGCCCGCCGGCGACGCCAGCGGCCACAACCGGGCGAGACCGTCGTCCTGCCTGCGCCGGCGCCACCGGAACCGGTCGACACGATCCGCCGGCACGTCGACCGGACCACGGTGCCGGCTCCGTCCGTACCATCGCTGCCGTTGCATCCCGTCGGGGTCGAAGGCCCCGGCGCCGAAGGTGCCGTTCGCGGCCTGATCCTCGCCGCCCTGACGGCCGACCACCCCGCCGAAATCCTCATCGACCGCAACGCGTGCACCGACCTGCTCGGCCCCGCCTCGCCGCAACTGCGCCTCACCCGCGACTTCTCGGACACCCTCGCCGCCGTCGACGCCCAGCTCCTGCACCGCAGCCGCATCCTCGCCGAACCCCACGCGCACGACCGGGAGGCGATGCCGCCACTGCTGGTGATCGCCCGCGCGGCCGATGCCACCGGCGAACACGCCCGCATCACCCTCAGTCTCGCCCACGGCCTCGACATCACCGCCGTCCTGCTCGGCCCCTGGCCACACGGCACCACCCACACCATCACCGCCGACGGCCACACCTCCGGCCCCGACGATCGGGCCCTGCCCCGCCGTGTCGACGTCATCGCCCGCGACGACGCCCTCGCCATCCTGGCCGGCCTCACCCCGCCACCCGTCACCCGGCCGGTCGAGACCCGCAGCGGCGAGACAGCCACATCCGCCGTATCCGCACCCGTGCAGGTCCGGGTCTTCGGCGTGCCCCGCATCGACGGCATCACCCACCCCGGCCGGCCACTACGCGCGAAAGCCGCTGAACTCGCCGTCTACCTCGCCTGTCATCCCAACGGCGCCGACAGCGACACTCTCGTCGAACACCTGCACGGCGACGCCCGCCAACGCCAGGCCAGGCAGCAACTGCACACCAACGCCTCCAACCTGCGCCACGTCCTGGCCCGCGCCGGAGGCCCTCTTCGGGGTGGCTACCTGCTCAAACGAGGCACCACCGACCGCTACCGTCTCGACCCGGCGACCGTCCAGGTCGACCTGTGGCAACTGCGTGACCTGCTCAACAAAGCCCGCCGCGGCACGCCACCGGAACGCCTCGACCTGCTCCGCCAGGCCTGCGACCTCTACACCGCGCCGCTGGCCGACGGCCACGACTACGAATGGATCGACGACCAGCGCCAGCACGCCCACCGCTGGGGCATCGAAGCCCACCTGCTGCTCGCCGAAACCCTGCTCCCCGACGACCCGCAGGCGGCCGGCACGATCCTCGACAAGGCGATGACCCTCGACCCTTACAACGAAGACCTCTACCGTACGGCCATGCGCGCCCGCCACGCCCTCGGCGACCATGACGGCGTCCAGACCTTGTTGCAGGCTCTCACCACGGTGCTGGCCGACATCGACACCGCACCCACAGCCGAAACCGTGACTCTGGCCCGCACACTTCAGCCCTGACGACAACCTGCTAACGGTGCCCGGTCTTGGCGCCGCTGCCGAGCAGCCGCCAGAGCGTTGTCGACCTGGCCCGCGGCTTGAGCGCCCCGGCGTTTCTCGGCTCTGGGCGCCGCGACCACAGTGTCGTCGTCCGTTCCTCGTCGGACAGCGTCAACGGCGCAGTCCGGACCGTCGCAGGCGAGAGCGACAGATCGCGCCTCTTCGTTTGCGGGATCGGCATCGGTACGGTGCACGGATGCGCAGGATGAGGTTCCGGCTCCTCCGTACCGTGCGGGACCGCCTCTACTACCGGCCGATGCCGCGGCATCTGCGGGTCAGACGGCACTGGCTGGTACGAACGCGCAAAGGCGGCATCCGCGATACCGCCCTCGCCCTGGGCGCCGGAATCCTCGCCATCGGAGCGGGACCGTTCATGGTCGTCGACGGCTGGCGACAGGGCCGGTTCTCCGGAACCATCCTGATGATCATGGGCGTGGTCGCCACCCTGTTCGGTGGCCGCTGCCTCGTAGCCATCACCAGACGGATGCGCACCCGGCCGCGAACGGTGCGGAGGCAAACGGTGCCGCACGCCCCGGTCTGGTCGGCGCGAGACCTCGCCTGGCGCTATGCCGCCCGTGGCGACCGCCGCGATGTCGAGGACCTGCGGAGCCTGCTTCGCGACCTGAGCCGTACCGGCACCGAAGGACTGGACGCGCTGGCCGGGCTGAGCACCTGCCCGGGCCTGCTGGACGGCCTGAGTTTCCGGGCCCGCCGCGGTGAACTCGCCGAAGAGCTGCAACCGTTCGTCGACGCCGTCGTTGCCGAGGTCGCACCGTCCCCGGAACCTCGGCTGAATCCCACTCTGGCGGCCGCGCTCGCCTCCCTGGACCGCGACGGCCACACCCGGGAGACGGCCGTCGCCGCGATGGCAGCCGACCCGTCCCCGGCGAACGCCTGGTTCCTCGCCGAACGTGCCGCCGACGCGGTCGAACCGGTCCGGCTGCGCGCCCTGGCCGCCCTCGAGCGCCTGATCATCGCCGATCCTCGAACGTATGCCCCGGTGGTTCAGCAGGCCGCCGCCCGGTTGGGTGCGCGGCGGCAGGTCGCGGCGCTTCACGCGCTCGCCGGCCCGGAGCCCGCCCGGCAGTCCTTGACTCCGTGCCGTCAGTGCCTGCGGGGCAAGCGCTGTCTCCCGGTCCAGCGCGAGCGGGCGGCCGCTGATAACGACCGCACCGGGCGACAGGAAGCCGCCGGCCCGGCCGTCGCTCATTAGGCAACAGGGTCACCGAGGCCAGGCGCCTATACGGGTGCACCATCCGGTGGACCGGGGACCTGCGCAGATCTCCCGTCACTTCGCACTGGCTGGCGTGGCCCTCGCGTAAGCGGGGGAGTGCGCCCCAAGCGCCGCCGCGCCGCTGATCGAGGGCTTCGGCCGACGTGGCCGACTCGCTCTACCTGGGCTTACCTGTGCAGGAAGTCAACAGTTGCGAGTGCGAATGGTTCGTGCCAGTATCATTCGAGTACGAACTACTTTGGTTGGAGACGCGATGAGTCAGGAACTGACACGCAGGAACATGCTCCGTGGGACGGCTGCCGTGGCCGCCGGCGCGGCGACCGTGGGGATACTGCCCACGGCGGCCCACGCGAGCGCGGAGAACCCCGGCTACGTCGTCGACGGTCTCGACGCCGCGAGTTACCTGCGGCTTCCGGAGTCGGCGAAGATGCCAGCGTTCACCGAGAAGGGCTACCTGCTCGACGACCTCGGCGGCGGCGCCTACGGCGTACGTACCGCCGGCGGCTCCAACTCGATGTTCCTGGTCACCGGCGACGGCGTCGTCGTCGCCGACGCCCCGAACGGCGCACTCGTCAAGGCCGCCATCGCCGAAGTGACCAGACTGCCGGTCACCCACTTCATCTACAGCCACTCCCACGGCGACCACACCGGCGGCGCGGCCGCGTTCCGCACCGCGAACCGCAAGGGCACCAGCCCGGTCTACATCGCGCACGAGCTGGCCGCGCAGCGCATCCGGCGGGCCGCCGACCCGCGCCGGCCCGTCCCGACCAAGACCTTCGACGACGACAGGTACGTGCTCCGCACCGGCGGCGAACGTCTCGTCCTGAGCCACCACGGCAACTTCCACTCCCCGGGCGACCTGTTCATCTCCGCACCCCGGCAGAAGGTGCTGATGCTCGTCGACGTGATCGCGCCGCGCTACGCGCCGTACTTCCAGCTCGGCCACACCCCCGACATCCCGCTCTACATGGGCGTCGCCAAGACGGTGCTCGGCTACCAGTTCGACACCTTCGTCGGCGGGCACGCCTACCACTACGGCACCCGGCAGGACATCGCCACCTACGGCCGGTACCTCGACGACCTGTACCAGACCGCCCGCAAGGTCTTCATCGAATCCCGGGTCGACTTCAGCAAACTGGAGCCCGGCAACGCCTGGGGTGGATCTCAGCTGTTCTACGCGACTCTCGCCCGGCAGACCGCCGAGCAGATGCCGAAACACTGGCTGACCGAGCTCGCCGGCGCCGACCTGTACATCGAGGGCAGCGCCCGTGTCCTGCTGTACAGCTTCTGGACCGACTACGCCCCGTTCCCCGGCGGCCCGAACGACCCCAACCGGTAACCGCGCCATGCCCGACAAGACTCCCTCCGGCCCCCGTATCTCCCGGCGGGGAGCGCTGGCGATCACCGGCGCCGGCGCCGTCGCAGCCGCGGGAATGCCACTGCCGGCCACCGCACGAGCCGCGAAACCGGCGGCCGACGTGATCCTGGTCAACGGCCGCATCACCACACTCGACCGCAGCAGACCCACCGTGTCCGGGCTCGCGATCACCGACGGGCGGATCGTCGCCACCGGCGACGACCACCAGGTCCGCAGGCTCGCCGGCCCCGGCACGCGGGTGATCGACCTGCGAGGCCGCCGGGTCGTCCCCGGCCTGAACGACTCGCACACCCACCTGATCCGGGAAGGGCTCATCTACACCAGCGAACTGTCGCTGGCCGGCGTCACCTCGGTGGCCGACGCCCTGCGGCTGATCAGGTTCCAGGCCGACCGTACCCCGGCGCCGCAGTGGATCCGGGTCGTCGGCAGCTTCACCAAATGGCAGTTCCGGGAGAAGCGCCTGCCGACTCTCGCCGAACTCAACGCCGCGGTCCCGGACAAACCGGTGCTGCTGCTGCACCTGTACGACCGGGCGCTGCTGAACCAGACCGCGGTGCGGCTGCTGGGGATCACCCGGAACACCCCGGCCCCGCCCGGCGGCCACATCGAGGTGGACGCCGCCGGCAACCCGACCGGACTGCTGCTGGCCAGCCCAAGCCCGGTCCTGCTGAACGCCACCCTGGCACAATTGCCCACGCTCGACCCGGACAGCCAGGTCCTGTCCACCCGGCTCTACCTGCGCCACCTGAACGCCCGCGGCGTCACCAGCATCACCGACGCCGCCGGCGGGGGCACCCTCTACCCCGACCACTACCGGGTCGTCCGGCAACTGCATGCGCGCGGTGAACTGACGGTCCGCATCGGATACCACCTCTACCCACGCTCGCGGGGCACCGAACTCGACGACTTCCGGCAGTTCGTCGCCACGACCAGACCGGGCGGTGACGGCTTCTTCACCATGGCCGGAGCCGGCGAGGTCGTGGTGTTCGACGCGGTCGACTTCGAGAACTTCGAGTACCCGCGGCCCGACCTGGCCCCCACCATGGACGCTCAGCTGCGCGACATCCTGTCGCTGTTCGCCGAGCACGAATGGCCGTTCCGGCTGCACGCCACCTACGACGAGTCCGCGACACGGTTGCTGAACGTCATCGAGCAGCTGCACGGCCCGTCCGGGCCCGCCGCCGGCTTCATCATCGACCACGGCGAGACGCTGACCGCCCCCACGATCGACCGCATCGCCGCCCTCGGCGGCAACATCGCCGTACAACACCGGATGGCGTTCCAAGGCGAGACCTTCCAGCAGCGGTACGGCGTACGGGCGGCCGCGCACACACCTCCGATCCGCCGGTTCCTGCGCAGCGGCATCCCGGTCGGCCTCGGAACCGACGCGACCCGGGCGGCCAGCGATAACCTCTGGATTGCGTTGTACTGGATCACCACCGGCCGCACGCTGGGCGGCACCCGCCTCTACCGGCCGGACAACACCCTGGACCGGGTCGAGGCGCTGCGCCTGCTGACCCAGGGCAGCGCCGCCCTGTCGAAGGAGGGCCACCTCAAGGGCACCCTGACTCCAGGATTCTTCGCCGACCTGGCGGTACTCACCGAGGACTACCTGACGGTGCCGGACTCACGAATCCCGGGTATCGAGTCGGTGCTGACCATGGTCGGTGGCCGGATCGTGCACGCCGCCGCAGAGTTCCGCGGCCTGAACCCGCCGCTACCCGCCGTACAACCGTCGTATTCGCCGTTGCTGACCGGAGCCAACCGGCTCTGATCCACTGCGGTGCCCGGGCGTTCTCGCCCGGGCACCGGGGACTTTACTTCGAGCAAGAACGGTATGAACACGGATGGTCCGCATGTGTACGCTCACGGTGTGGCATCCGAGAACTTCGCCGAACACGCCTTCCTCACCCTGCTCAAAGGCCATCCGCTCCTCGTGAACCATCTCGATGCGGCCCTGCGCAAAGACGCGGAGCTGTCGCTCATCGAGTACGGGATGCTCGTGACCCTGTCCGAGGCGCCCGAGCGGAGACTGACGATGGCCGAACTGGCCCGCGCCGTGGTCTACAGCCGCAGCGGGCTCACCACGCTGGTCGACTCCCTCGAACGCCGTGGCCTGATCGTCCGCGAGCGCAGCCAGACCGACCGCCGATCCTGGTACACCACGCTCACCGACGACGGACTCACCGCTCGGCGGGCCGCCGAGCCGGTCTACACGGGTTTCCTGCACGACCACGTCCTCGCCCACCTCACCCCCGAACGGGCCGAGGCGATCGCCGCCGTCTACGGCGCCGTCATCGCCGACCTCGCCCCGGACTGGCCCGAACTACGGCAATACCATCCCTCCGAGCAGCCGACAGCCATCCCACATGAGTCCTGACATGCGGAAAGGCGCCGATACCGCGGCCTGAGTCGCTGGACGCCACGATCTCGGCGACCGTGGTCAGCGCCCCGGAGCCGACCAGCCTCTCGTACCCGGCGCGATCGCCGCGTTGCAGATACATTGACGACTGTTGGTTGTGCGGGACGGTTAGTCTCGGGAGTCATCCGGATGGCGTGCACCGGCCAGGGCCGATAGGAACCCGCGGATGGAGACAGGCGAGCGGTCGTGGTTTCGCAGGCGACGCCCTTCGCCAGCCGCGCTGAGTGGGCCGAACCCGGCGATTGCCGAGCCGCGAGTGCCGCGAAACTTGACCCCGGCAGCGGAGCCGGACGATGGCGTCGGCGGCGGGGAACGCCAGGTGGTGCACGTGGTGCGGTCCTGGGGCTCGTGGACTGATGCCTACCGGGTGCGCGTCAACGCCTCCGGCGAGTTGACGCCGGGGCAGAAAGACTTCCTGCTCGGGAGCCGGGGCAACAGCAGAGTAGGCCTGATCGCCGCCACCGTCGCGGTGACGACGCCGGCCATGCTGGTCGCATGGCCGCCCGATCCACTCACGGCCACCGCACTGTCTCTGGTGAGTGCCGCAGCCGCCGCCACGACGATTCGCATCGGATACCTGCGGCTGCGGTTCCTGGCCCGGTCGGCCCGGCTGCGCCGCAAACGGGTCGCCACCGGACTCGGCAAGATCAACAGGGCTGCCGAGGGCGCTTTCGTGGGCACCCGGCGTATCCCGGCCCTGCCTTCGACGCTGCCGCTGCCGCCCGACGGCTGGTACCGGCTCGCCTGGCTGGAACCCGCCGGGGGAGGTCGCCCGATCCTGCTGTCGGCCGGTCCGGCGCAGCTACCGGCACCGGATCCACAACCCCCACCGCCACCGCCAGCAGTGACTGTTCCGAACGATCTCCTGGAGGGGAAGCTGACCGCGGCGCAACGGCGAGCGCAACGCCGTGGCCTGTGGGGCTGGACGCTGCCGCGAGTAGCCGGCCTCATCGCGTCCGGCGGGGCCCTGCTGGCCTGCATCGCAGCGGTGGTCACCGCACCGACCTTCGGCGACGTGGTGGGCACCCTGATCGGCAGCGGCGCGGTTCTGTGCCTCTCCGGCATGGGCCTGGCGAGCGTGCTCGCCACAGTGCGGGAGGACCACGGCCGGATGCTCGCCTTGCACGGGGAGGTTCCCGTGCTGCGCGCCGCCGGTCCGATCGACCTCGACTGGGCCGACCGCGAGGGCTGGTACCTGCAGATCGACGGCAAGACCCTACTGATCACCGAGGCGATGGCGGCCGAACTGCGCGTACCCGGCCGGTACGACGTCTACTACCTCCCCGACCACCTGGCACGACCCGGCCGGGCCGTGCTGCACATCGAGGCCCTGGCCGCGCCGAACGAGCCCGATGATCAGGCCGAGACGGACTGACGCGAGTTTCAACCGATGCGGCGTGGCGGGTGGCCGGGTGGTTGTGACGCAGTCGCCCTTGCCCTGACCCCGACCTCAGTAAATGGAGACATCGAGCTTTCTCGCCAGGTTGGCCAACTGCTTTCGCAGATGCTTCCATTCGGATGGCGATACGACAATCGGCAGTCCCCAACCGTCCGGCATCGCTCCGGGTTCGCCGCCGGTCGGCCCGCCGTATACCCGGTCCAGAGTGTTGGCGAGTGCAGCGATGTCGAGGATGGTGTCCACCGCAATCTCGACTCTCTTCAGTTTCATTGCGCAGGTCGCCAGGGCCAATCCGGCACGTACCACATCGGGAATGCCGTTCGGGAGAGTCTTCATCCGGTGCTCGGTGAACAGCGTCATGGCCGTCGCGGCAAAACCGCGGGCGTTGTAGGCATCGCGGCGTGCGAGAAAGTGCTCGGCCATCATCAGCACGCAGTATGCGTAGTAGCCGTTCTCAGTGTCGTCGAGTTGATCAGCATGATCCAGATAACTCTCAGTGGCCGCGGTGGCCGCGTCGATCGCCGAGCGGCGCCGCCCCAACCTGGCCAGCAGCACTGCTTGCAGGGCGAACCGTGCCGTCAACTGCCGGTCCGGGGCGGTGGCCAGGCGGCCGGCCCAGGTCGAGGCAAGGTACACGCTGACATCGGCCGTGCGATTGCGGTCCAGCCGGCGCTCGATTTCGTCCTGGTACCTGTCGCTGATCGACGGATCCAGCAGAGAGTCCGCCCGGCGTGGCACAGCCGGGTGCCAATCTCGTGGTGTTGTCGCGTCCGGCGCGGCGTCAGACTCGCCAGTCGGGTTGCCGGCCGTGAGGTGTTCGCGGTTGATCGACGCGAGCAGTTCCTCGGTGTAGGCCTCCGGGTCCTCAGGAGGTTCGGTACCGGTCGCCTCGACCTCGTCGATCACCTCGCTCAGTTGCGCCTGAGCCGTCTCGAGCAGAGGCTGGTAGGACGAGTCCGAGGCCGCCTTCAGCCGGTAGACGTGCTCTATCACGGCAGCGAGGGTGCCGGCCGCACGATAGTCACCAGCGGCCCGATATCGATCGATGTGTTCCTGGAGATACGACTGTTCCGGCTCCGGCATGGAACACGCCCTTCACCGTCATCAATGGACTTGGATGCTTCGCGATGTTGAACCACTGTGCTGCTTATCGGTTTACCGGCCTTGAGGTCGGGGTCGAGGTCAGGGCGATTGCGTAGTCCGGCGGTAGGGGCTCTGATGGTCATCGGCTGGCATGAGCGGGGTGATGTCAAAAGTCGCGGAAGCGAGAACACCGCCGATCACGCGGTGCAAAACGCACGGTCACACGACATCGAGAATTGCGGAGAGACGAGGGTTGCGCCCAGGTCTGCCAACTCTCAGCGCCGGCCGTTGTTGCTATTTCTCGCGCAGTACCGCAAGCCACTCGGCCATCCGCGACTTGACCATTGCCTCGGTGAACACCTCCGGTGTGTACGCGGCCGCAGACGCGCGCGCCTGCCCTGGTGGCACCGGCGGCACGACTACCAGGGGAAGTCGCCGCGCCACTGCCGCAGCGCTCCTGAGCATCGTCAGCATCTGTGGTGCCTCAGTCGCAGTGACCGGGGTGCTGTCGGCGATCAGGAGCACCAGCCTGATGTAGGTCATGGCGCTATATCGTGTGCCTATGCTGGCTTCGCGGTAGAAGGCCGCCGCCCGGCGCAGCGCCGGTCCGCCTTCCGGGTCGCCGATCAGATGCATCGCCCGGCCGTAACGGCCGTAGCCGTCGGCGAGGACCAGCGGGGGATAGTCGTCGGTCACCCCCTCGTACGCCCTGATGGCCGGCGCGTGGCCACGAGCCGCTTCGGCGTCACCGGCCCGGGCGTGCAGCTCACACAGCAACAAGTCCAGCGACGGCACCATCAAGGCCTCATCGTCGTTGGCCGGCGACTCGTGCAGAATCGCCAACGCCTCGCTCGCATCACCGATCGCGCCGCTGATGTCGTCCATGGCCTCACGGATCAACGCGCGGTCCCATAGGCGATCCGCCAGGACACCTGGCCCCATCGGGTCATCACGGCGCCGTGCGGCGACCTTGCGCGTATTGGCCACCGTCCAGTCCGCCCATCGGATGGCATGCCCCATCATGTCGTCATTCAGCGCGTGTTTCGCCTGCTCGGCCTGGTAGTCGGCATCCCTGGCAAGGTCATTGGTGGACTCCCGGAGAAATCTGTTGAACACCTGGCCTCCAAGGTCACGATCTGCGACGGCCCCGGGTCACCTGTGCCCGGTTCGATGGGCAGCCCGTCCCATTGAGCGGCAGCAGATGCCTACTGAAACAGACGCAGCCGACAGGCCCGGCGACCATGACGGACACGCTACTCGACCAATTGACAACCGTCGAAGACCGCCGCGCAGGATGCCTCCCGCGAGCTGCGTCCGGCCGCGGCGGCGGCCGCGCGGGCGTGGGCCGGCTGTCAGCAGGCGGTAGCGCCGCAGTTGTTCCCGGCCGGCGACTTTGCCGCAGCGCTGCGGATCCGGCGTCGGCTCGATGTCGTCCGCGAAGTCCTTGCCGTCGGCAGGTCGACGATGACGACCTTGAGAGGTGGACAGCCTCGGAATGCCGTTCCGACTGCGCTTCGACGTAATGCCTGCCCTGGGGGTCACGAGGTTCGCCGCAGCGGCCACGGGTGGCGTCAAGATCGGGCAAGCTGTGTGCAGGAGCCAGACGAGAAAGGCGGGCCATGCAGGGCAACAGCGGCGATCCCCGTGCGGTGGACAGCACGCACCAGGTACATGTCGCCCGGCAGCCGATCTTCGGCCAGGAAGACGCCGTGATCGGCTACGAGCTGCTGTTCCGCGGCCGATGGGACGACGTCGAGGCCTCCCAGCGCGGCACCTTCGCCACCAGCCAGGTCATCGTCACCGCGTTCACCGAGTTCGGCCTGTCCGAGGTCGTCCGCGATCGGCTGTGTTTCATCAACCTCACCCGTGAGTTCCTCGTCGGTGACCTGACGCTGCCGTTCGGCCCGGAGCAGGTGGTCCTCGAGGTCCTGGAGACCATCACCGTCGACGACGACGTGCTCGCCGGCGTCACCAGCCTGGCCGACGCCGGCTACCGCATCGCGCTCGACGACTTCGTCTGGGGCCTGGGCCACGACCAGCTCTTCGCACTCGCCTCCTACGTCAAACTCGACCTGCTCGATGGCGACCTCACCAACCTCGCCGACACCGTCGCCGTGTGCCGCCGCCACCCGCAGATCCAGCTCGTCGCCGAACGCCTGGAAACCGCCGAGCACATCGCCCTCGCCGACCGGTACGGCTGCGAACTGCGCCAGGGATACGCACTGAGCCGCCCGCACGTGCTGAGCACCATGACCCTGTCAGCGTCGAAGCTACGCCGCCTCGAACTGCTCACCCTGCTACACGCCACCGACACCGACATGGACCGGGTCTGCCAGCTCATCTGCACCGACACCGCCCTGGCCATGCGCGTGCTGCGCGCCTGCAACAGCGCCGCCGCCGGTCTGCCCCACCGCCTGTCGTCCGTACCCCAGGCGGTGGTCCTGCTCGGCATCTCCCGCATCCGCCAATGGGCCGCACTCATGATCGCCAGCGACGTCACCGGCGCGTCCGACGACCAACTGGATCAGGCACTGGTGCGGGCCCAGTTCTGCCACCGCCTCGCCCCACAGTTCGACGTCGCGCAGCCCACAGCCTTCCTGCTCGGCCTGCTCACCGGCGTCGCCGACCTGCTCGGCATGCAACGATCCGACCTGGCCACACAGATGCCACTCGCCGACGACGTCGCCGCAGCACTACGCGGCGAGGACAGCGCCCTCGCCCAGGTCCTGCACGCCGTCGAAGCCTACGAGAACGCCGACATCACTGCTTTGGCAGCAACCCCCGTGGACCTGGGCACCGTCGGCCCGGCCTACCTCGACATGCTGCGCTGGTCGCATCAACTACTGTCGGCTGTCGAGACCTGACCAGACCGGCCGGATACCGCCCCTCGCACCGCCGACCCGGGGCCGGTGCGTGTCAGCCGATTCAACGCGCATTGCGCGGATGAGGCATCAGCTCAAGACGTCAGCGACCGAGTACGAGGTATGCGAAACCGAAGACGCCGCGGTAGACGCCGACGTATTCGCGTAGCCGGACATCGAGTTCGTCTCGGAGCGCAGCCGCTCGGGGATCATCAGGATGACGCAGCAACCACTCCTGCCGACCGGCGAGCCACGTCGACTCGAAGTCGTCCCATTCCCGCTGGTCGGCAACGCTCATGTGCAGGACCCGCCAGCCCAGCGATCGGGCATCCTCGATGAGATCGGGGAGCGACATGATTCCCGGGCCGATGATCTCGGTCGCCTCTGTTGTCGGCGGACGCTCCCAGAACCCGTCACCGAACAGCAGACGGCCGCCTGGCCGGACGAGGGCGGCGAGCGACTTGAGCGCCGCAGATGTTCCTCCGAACGCGTGAGAGGCGCCAACACACAAGACCCGGTCCGCGGGCTCCCGCCACGCTGTCGCTTCCTGCGTCAGGAATGTGACCCGCTGGTCAAGTGACCGCTCGGCAGCGAGCGTACGGCCGCGCGCCAACGCCGCACCATCGGTGTCCACGCCGGTCCCCGTTGTCGAGCCAGTGCCATCGGCACCGACTGCCTGCAACAACAGTTCGCCCCAGCCGCATCCGAGGTCCACCACTCGGGCACCGGCGGGAATGCCAAGCCGATGGAGAAGGAGATCGGCGTGGGCCTGTGAAAGCGGCGTGTTCCAGCGCATCCGCTCATAGCGTGCGGAGGACAGTTCGTCGATTGAAGACATCGCGCCAGTGTGCCGGGCAACCGATCCGCGGCATACCGCATTTACTTCTGCTCCCAGTGCCCTCCATTGGCAGACAAGTCGCTTTATGCCACAAGATAGTCACTGTGCGTGAGTCGTGCCGGCGGTTGTCCGCTGCCAGCGAAGTTGGCCCGGTACGACGCCATGACCAGGGCGGATCAGAATGGGTGACACGGCTGGCTCTATGTCGCAACTCGCTGTGGCGGGCGGCGGTGAGCTCGGTTTGTGTCACTGAACCTGATCCGATGCTTGAACGAGCCGGGTGGAGGTTCGGGCGTAGCGATGAGGTGATGAATGCGGTCGCCAGCGTCGCCTTCGGCCCGTAGCCTCATACGATGATCACGCTGACGCCGGTGCTGGAGCGGTGGTCTGCTGACTGCCCGTTCTGGCCGGCCGAGCAGACTGACTTCTATTTCGCGGTTCCGCGAATGCCGACGTTGCAGCAGGTGGGGGCAGTGGTCTGGACGTTAATCGGCCGCAGTGTGACCGCCGATGACCTTTCGATCACCGCGACGGACGCGGTCGAGGCGATCGAAAAGTATCTGGCCTGCGACGACGGAGACTTCGCGCCGGGTGGATTGCAGATGGTCGACGACAACGTCGTCGTCGACCCCGGATGCTGTGTCGGCCTCGACGAATGGCGCGACTGGCTGCGCGTGATCGGCGGTGAGGTGATCGACCTCGGCCATGACCCGGATCCGCTGATTGAGCACCGAGGGCCGGTAGTCCGGGTATGGAAGGACGGCGGCCAGCTTCCTGCGGGGTCGGTTCTCGGCCCGGACGAACCACACATCGACATCCCGCGCCATATCTTGCCGAACCTATTGAATGCGGTTCAGCAGGATCTCGCTGGTTTCCTGACCGCTCTGCGTCCGTGGGTGCAGGGCATTCGCTCCGATCTGGCGGATCCGCTGGCCGCGGCGATGGACCGGCGCCTGCAAATCAGCGAACCTCTCGGCATCTGACACAGCATGTGCTTCTATCCCTTGCCATCCGGCCTCGGGCCGCTGGTGCTGAAAGTCAGCGACATCGGTGCCGGAACCCACGAGCGAAGCCAACCCGGCGATCGGGCCGCTCGCGCACACAAGGTGTCCATTGCCAACGAACGATGTCCGGGTCATCGGACCATGTTCCAGGCCAGGTTCTCGCTATCGAAGGGTGTCCGTCAGGGACGGCGGCGCACCGGCCGCTGCACTTCTGGTGACTCGGAGTGACGCTCTCGCCGCCTCGCTGAAGTGCTGAGATGCCGATGAGAGGGCGTTCTCGGAGCGGCGTCTCGTCGAAATCCTGCGGATCCGGCGGGCTGTTATGCCGGGTGCCGATCGCGCACCTCGCGTGCGGCTGCCACCGTGTCCGCCGCTTTCTCCCGCCGTTCGACTGAATGTCTCGGGCGTTCTGCAGCAACTGTTGAGGCGACTTCCGCAGTCGACCTTCCGGCCGAGGGTTGATGTCAGCGAGCATATTTATCTAGCCGATGAGAGTGCAATCTGCTGCGCACAGGATCCTACGGGTCAATTGCGCTGTCAACCATCGGACTTTTCGCGACCCTGATACCAAGGCGCCTTCATTTGACCGGTGATCCAGGACCGGAGGTATTCCCTTTGATTAAGAGTCTCACGGTAGCCGATTACAACACTCGCGAGACTGGTGAACGCCCCAAATAGCCCGAAGCCGGCTACGGCCAATCCGGTCATTCCGGCGCGCCATCCCTCATCCGTCGCCGAGATGGTCGCGGCGGCTGCGCCGATGAGAAAGATGCTGGTGAATATCCCAAACAAGCAGTAAGTCAGTACCTTCAAGGCCGGATCCCAGCCAAGAAATCCGACGAATGCTGAACCTGAGCCGTCTGAAAGTAGCCGACCTTTCAGTACTGGCCGCCATGTGCTTCTCGTATTCAGCTTCGCAGCTGATCGCCGGATGACGTAACCGGATTCAGGCGGATTGTCTCCCGACATCCAGCGACTGGCAGCCTCGATAGGCATCGGGGATGACAGGGTAATATATTCGCCACGCCAGGCAGCGAGGAGATCGGTAATCCAACCGTGCATGTTAACATTATGTGGCACGGACCAGACCGTGTCGATCACAGAATATGCCCGATCGCTGAGTTTTCCTCGAACGAACGAGGCAACTCTCATGCCGCGATCCGCGGCATCGGCGCTCTCCCGCCGGTAACACAGCGTAAAATTAAGCATCGGGGTTGCCTACGCCGACTCTGGAGTCGCAGCAGCCGATTGGAACGGGCGTAGCGGCTCCTCATGCCGGGTGCCGGTGCCAGTGCCGTCACCCGCTCGGGTCGCTACGGACCAAGTTCAGTGGCACATGGACGGACTTGGCTGGTCCCGCACACGAGGCCTCACTGCCGGCAGCGCATTCTCGTGGGCGCGGTGGCCGCGTCATCGTCCCCGGCGGATGTGGCCGAGGCTCTCGGTGACGGCTGCTATCGGGTGGCGCCGCGCGCCGCGGCGGGGCGGCCGATGGCTGTCACCACGACGTTGTCGCGATAGTGTCTGGTTTCGGGGTCGAACGGGCCACCGCAGGTGATCAGGGTGAGCCGGACCGTGCCGTCGCGGGCGAAGTAGTCCTGCAACGGCACCACGCTCTTCGCGTAGCGCTTACGGGCGACGACCTCGAACTCGCGGGTCTGGCCGCCGGGCCCGGTCAGGGTGACCGGGTCGCCGGCGTCGAGGGTGCCGAGTGCGAAGAACGCGCCTCTGCCTTGGGCGGCGCTGTCGACGTGGCCTGCGATGACGATGGAGCCGGCGTCGGCGGAGAAGCCGGGCCCGTACCGGTACCAGCCGACCCGGTCGACGCTGGGTGGCACAGCGAAGTCACCGGTTGCCGCATCGATGCCGACGGCGTCTACGGTGGCGTCGAGGTCCAGGGCGGGGATCCGTAGCCGGGTGGGTGCCGTGTCGCCGGGGGAGGCGGGAAGGGTGCCGTCGGTGATCGGCACCCGGACCATCGGCGCGGCAGACGCCGTCGGCGCGATCGGGGTGCCGGCGGGCGGGGCGCCGAAGTCCGCGGCCGGCTGCGACCGGCGGACCACCAGAACGGCGGTGAGGGCCAGCATGACACCGAGTACGACCAGGAACGCGGCCCGCCCCGGCGACTGCCGGAGCGGGCCGTTGCGGTGGGAGACGCTCATCGCCGGGCGGTGACCAGCCGGGTCAGGCCGAACACGGCCAGCAGGATCCCGGCGACGCCGACGCCGTACCAGGGCAGAGTGCCGTTGCCGTCGGCGCGGCCGCCGTTGCCGCTGGGCACCCCGCCGGGCGCCGAGTGCAGGCCCTTGATGCTCTGCGACACGATGTCGAGGGTCTTGTCGTCGGCGGAACCCACCGCGTACACGATGGTCGCGGTCCCCTCGGCCAGGTTCAGGTCGGTCGGGCCGAGAACCCGGGTGTCGGTGCCGGCCAGTACGACGTCGGCCGAGACGCTGCCGGCGGCCAGGTCGGTCTTGCCCTCCTTGCCGTTGGTCACGCCCTCGAAGACCGGTTTCCCGCCGGCCCGGATGTCCACGGCGGGCGCGGCCGCGGTGTGCCGCACGATGAGCCGGGCCTCGCCGGCGGCGAGTTTCGAGGTGTCGTTGGCGAACGGCGTCAGCACCGGCTTGCCGCCCTCGTTGAGGTGCGCGACCAGGCTGACGTTCGCGTCGCCGGGAACCGCGGCGTCCTCGACGGTCAGCAGCGCGTCGCCGACCGGGTCTCCGGGCTTGGTCAGGGCGATGTCGTACGAGCCGGCGGGCAGGCTCAGCGGTCCGGCGACCTTGCCGGGCTGGAAGTTCGGGATGGTCTTCTCGCCGTTGACGTAGACGTCCACCGGCTGGCCGGGAATACCGTGCACGACCGTCACCTTCGAGTCGGCCAGGGCGTACGCCGGCGCGGCGGCCAGGACCGCGACACCACCGAAGGCCAGCAGAGACATCGTCGCGACGGTGGCGGCGCGACCGAGAGGCAGAATGCGCATCGGATCTCCTCGAGTGATCGTCGTTGATTGCCTACGCCGGTCCTTCGCTGCCCGGCCGGCGTTCGGATGCAGCGGGGACGAAATTGGCTGCAACCGCCGGGGACCTCACGAGCGAAGTAGTCAGTGAGCACTGGTGATACAGGGAAGGGGGTCGATGAGTTCCGACGATGAGCTCGCCGAGCGGTTACGCGCCGGCGACGAGACGGCATTACGTGAGGTGTACGACCGGCACGGCGCGGCCGTGCTCTATCTGGCCCAGCGCCTGCTGGGTAACCGGGCCGACGCCGAGGACGTCACCCAGGTGACGTTCGTGGCAGCCTGGACCGGCCGGGACGGTTTCGATCCGCAGCGCGGCACGATCCTGGGCTGGTTGCTCGGCATCGCTCGCCGCAAGACCGTGGACCGGATCCGGGCCGCCGCCCGCGACCAGCGCACGACCGAGACCGTCCAGGCCCAGCAACCGCCGGCGGCCGCGCCCGACGAGGAGACACCGGAACACGTCGTCGACAGGCTCGTCGTCGCCGACGAGATGAAACGGCTGCCCGAAGAGCAGCGACGCACACTGGAGCTGGCGTTCTTCGACGACCTGAGCCATCCACAGATAGCGGCGGTCACCGGACTGCCGCTCGGCACGGTCAAAAGCCATATCCGGCGCGGAATGGCAAACCTGCGACGCCGTTGGGAGGTGGACGGTGCAACATCTGGATCCCGATCGACTGGTCCTTCTCGCGCTCTCTGAAGAACTCGAGGAGCCGACCGAGATCGATCACCTGGAACACTGCGCCGACTGCCGGCGGGAGATGCGCGCGTTGCGGGACGTCGCCGAGATCGGCGCGCAGACCGGTGAGATCCGTGACCTGCCCGCCCCTCCGGAGCACGTCTGGCAGGCCATCGAGGCCGGCATCACGGCCCCGCAGGCACCGGCCGGATCAGCGGCGCCGGTCGTTGACCTCGCCCGGCACCAGTCCCGGCGAACCCGGCCCCGCTGGCTGGCGCCGGTGCTCGCCGCAGCCGCGGCCACAGTGCTCGCGGTGGCCGGCACGGTCGGCTTCGACCGGATCATCGACCGGACGCCCGACAACCAAGTGACCGCCCGGGCCACGCTCACTCCTTTGGCGACGGTTCCGCCCAACGCGGGCGGTGACGTGCAGGTGCTCGCCGACGGGCAACTGCGCATCGACGTACGAAATCTGCCGTTGACCTCGGGTTTTCATGAGGTGTGGCTGCTCGATCCGGACACGCCGGGCAAGATGGTGGCCGTCGGGAACCTGCCCGGTAAAGCCGAAGCGGTGCTGACCGTGCCGGCGGGCACCGACCTGAACCGGTACCGGCTCGTCGACGTCAGCGACGAACCCCACGACGGCGACGCCACCCATTCCGGCAAGAGTCTGCTGCGCGGAACTCTCACGAAATAGCCGCATCCATTCACGGGGCGCCGAGCGAGGTACGGGTGGTGGCTGTCGGAGCCACCACCCGTACCGATCGGAAATGAGGTTCGACGATGAGGTTCACCCGTCTCGGCAGGAAGGCCGCCGCAGTCGCCACCGCCGCGATCGTCGCGTCCGCTCTGGGTGCCGCCTCCGCACAGGCAGCCGGGAACAAAGCCGCTGAAGACCAAGTCCCTCGCCGCGGTGCTGACCGCGGACCCCAGCGGCTTCGACCACAACGGCCACTGCGGGCGCTGAGCCGAACGGGGCGTGCCACACTGGCGCCATGGCCAGACCTCAGACGGTCGACGAGTACATCGACGGCTTCACCGGACCCGGCCGCGAGCTGCTTGAGCAGCTGCGGGCACTGGCCCACGAGGCGGTTCCGGAGGCGAGCGAGGCGATCAAGTGGGGCTATCCGGCGTGGGTGCACCCCTCCGGAACGATCCTCTTCATGGTCAGTGGACACGCTAGACACGCAAGCGTCGCGTTCACGCCCAGCACTCGCCAGGGGTTCGATGCCCAGCTCGCCGGCTTTGCCACGGGCAAGGGCACGGTCAAACTCCCATACGGCCAACCTGTGCCGGGCGACTTGTTGCGCCGGATGATCGCATTTCGGGTACGCGAGCACGAGGACGATGGCGTGCTGTGGATGTGACCGTGTTGTCCTACACAGTCGACTCGACGGCCGTGGGACACGTCAGCCGATCTCCGATGCGGCCTCGGAGTGCGCAGCGAGATCGGCGAGGTGGATCCGGACCTCGTCGGCCTCCGGCAGGCCGAACTCCTCGTATGTGGCCAGCGCCGCAGTGAGGTGCTCGCGGGCGAGGTCTGGATCCCCGAGAGCGCGGTGCGCCAGCCCCAGCCCCTTGTGGGCCCGTGCCTGCTGGCCGCGGTCGCCGGAGTCGAGCGCGGCCACATGCACGGCGAGGGCCTCTGCCGGGCGGTTCCCGGCAAGGGCGGTCTCGCCGAGTCTGTTCAGCGCCCATGGCATGCCGTCCTGGTAGCCGAGCTCCCGAAACAGGGCCAGAGCCGCCTGGAAATGCACGGCTGCATTCTCGATCCGGCCCGACCGCAGCTCGACACCGCCGATTCCATCCAGCGCCCACGCCTCACCGGCCTGGCTGCCGACCTCCCGGAACGCGCCGAGCGCCGCACGGTGATACGCCGTGGCGCTGTCGAGGTCTCCGCGACGTGCCTCGACACGGCCGAGGTTGTAGAGGGCGAAGCCCTCGCCCTCTCGGTCGCCGGCCTGGCGAAACGTTGTCACCGCGGTCCCGATGTGCTTCGCGGCCTGATCGATCCGGCCGAGTCGCTGTTCCACGTGGCCGAGGCTGGTCAACGACCGCGCTGCCGCTAGGCCGTGTTTCGTATGGGCTGTTGGGGCCTGGGTGTGATGGATGTCCGGTGTGGCGGTGATCGATAAAGGTTGAGGTCTCCGGTAAGTGGGT
>NZ_JBEZXU010000031.1:0-127346 GCF_040638175.1 Actinoplanes sp. NPDC026670 | reverse complement strand
TCGCCCCGCCCCTCATCCGCGCCGCGCCCCCCCACCCTGTGGCGGCGTCCGACCCCCCCTACACCGGCCCCACCTGCGGCGCGATCTGGACCGCAGGTCGGCACGCGGGCGGTGGGTGGCACGTGTGTGGTGACCTGCGGCGCGATCTGGACCGCAGGTCGGCACGCGGGTCAGGCGAGGGCGGTCTCGGCGGTCGCGAGGAACAGGTCGTTCTCCTCGGGGGTGCCGATCGTGACCCGGACGCCCTCCGGGTGGAAACCGCGCACGATCACGCCGCGGCTCTCACAGGCCGCGGTGAACCCGGCGGTCCGGTCACCGAGCGGCAGCCAGACGAAGTTGGCCTGGCTGTCCGGCACGTCGAGGGAGAGCTTGCGCAGCGCCTCGGTGACGCGGGTCCGCTCCGACACGACGACGGCGCACCGGCGGCGTACCTCATCCTCCTGATCGAAGGCGGCGAGCGCCGCGGCCTGGGCGACCAGGCTGGTGGAGAAGGGGGTGACGACCTTGCGGACGGCGGCCGCGACCTCGGGCTGGGCCACCAGGTAGCCCATCCGCAGGCCGGCCAGGCCCCACGCCTTGCTCATGGTGCGCAGCACCACCACGTTCGGCCGGTCGCCGTAGGTGGCCAGGGCGTCCGGCACCTCCGGGTCGGTGACGAACTCCCGGTACGCCTCGTCGAGCACCACCAGCACGTCGGACGGCACGTCGGCGAGGAACCGGTCGAGCTCGGCCCTACGCAGGAACGTGCCCGTCGGGTTGTTCGGGTTGCAGACGAAGACGAGCCGGGTCTGGTCGGTGATCGCGGCGGAGATGGCGGCCAGGTCGTGGCCGTGCTCCGCGGTGTTCGGCACGCGCACGCTGGTGGCACCGGCGCCGGCCGCGATGATCGGGTACGCCTCGAAGGACCGCCACGAGTAGACGACCTCGTCACCGGGCAGGCAGGTGGCCTTGACCAGGATCTCGGCCAGCGCTACCGAGCCGCAGCCGGTGATCACGCGAGCCGGGTCGACGCCGAGCCAGGCGCCGATGCGGTCGCGCAGCTCGACGACGCCCATGTCCGGGTACCTGTGGACGGTCCGGACCGCCTCGGTGACCGCCTCGGCCACGCCTGGCAGCGGACCGAACGGCACCTCGTTGCTGGCGAGCTTGACCGCCTCGGCGATGCCCAGCTCGCGGGCCAGGTCGGCGACGCTGCGACCAGGTACGTAGGCGGGCAGCGCGTCCAGGTCGGCGCGGGTGAGGCGGGTCATCGGGATCCTCCGGGTTTGATGGTCGGTGGCACGCCGCCCGCGGGCACGTCCACGACGACGGTGGCCGCCGCTTTGTCGTGCCAGGCCTGACGCAGGCGGGAGTCGAAGACTGGCGACAACGCATACAGGAACTGGATGACCAGGCCGACGCCGCACGACCAGAACAGTGTCCACATACCGAGCCGGGCCCAGCGGGTGAATGCCCGGGCGAAGCCGATCTGCCCGGGTTTCTCCATCGGGACGACCTTGATGCCCATGATCCGTTTGCCGATGGTCTGGCCGCTGTTGCTGATCGCCGGCGCCTCGTAGGCCAGCCAGAGCAGGGTGGCGATGATGACGATCGCGATGGTCAGCGTCTGCATCCGCGGGGTGCCCCGCTGGGCCACGGGCACGGCGACGCCGGTCGCCGCCTGGTCCATGATGTCGCGGAAGATCGGCATGAAGTCCTGTAGGTACAGGTACACGAAGTAGCCGTTCACCACGACGTTGAGCATCAGCACCGCGACGATGTCGATGAGCCGCGCGGTGAGCCGTTTGCCGAGCGGGGCCAGCGTCATCCCGTGCGGCCGGACCTCGGGCATCGGGTACGGATACGGGTACGGGAAGGGCTGAGCCGGCGGATACGCCTGGGACTGCTGCCAGCCGGGCGGCGGCTGCAACCCGGGCGGCGGCTGCCAGCCGGGCGGAGGCGGCGGCTGCGGAGCCCAACCGGGCGGCGGGCCCACTGGCGGGCCGGCAGGCGGACCGGCGGGCGGACCGACCGGCGGCGCGGCCGGCGGACCGGCGGGCGGAACGGGCGGCGCCGGGGGCGGGCCCCACCCGGGCGGGGGCTGGCCCCAGGCGGGTGGCGGCGGCCCGGCGGCCGGGGTGGCCGGCGAGGTGGGCTGCGGAGACGGGTCCGGCGCCGGGGGCTCCGGCTCGGCCGCGGGCGGGCCGTCCGGTGGCACGGCGTCGGCCGGGATGGCCTTGCCCAGCCAGCCTTCACCGTCCCAATAGCGCTGGGTACTGGTGTCGGCCGGGTCCTTGTACCAACCCGCGGGAACGGAACTCATGCGCAAACCTTTACCACGACAGCCTGACACTTCCCTGCGCCGCGGTCGCCCGCCGCGAGGGCCTGATCACAAGTGTCCCAGGCGGCCTGACAGTGGCGCAGCCCACGGCCATGAGCAACCCTTCCGATGATCGATGGTCAACGTGTGCAATCGGTGCGATAGGTTCCGGTTGTGGGTGAGCAGACTGTCCAGCTCGATGCGCTCGACGCGCGCCTGATCGCGATGCTCGCGGCCGAGCCGAGGATCGGTGTGCTGGAACTCTCCCGGCGGCTCGCGGTCGCGCGCGGGACGGTGCAGGCGAGGCTGGACAAGCTGATCGCGCGGGGCGCGATCAAGGGCTTCGGACCCGAGGTGGCGCCCGATGCGATCGGGTTCGGCGTGATGAGTTTCGTGACGCTGGAGATCAGTCAGCGGTACGGCCACGACGCCGTCGCCGAGCATCTGGCGGAGATTCCCGAGGTCCTGGAGGCGCACACGATCACCGGCAGCGGCGACATCCTGTGCCGGATCGTGGCCCGGTCGAACGCCGACCTGCAACGGGTGATCGACCAGATCGTCGGCTACGAGGGCATCGTGCGGGCGCATACGATCATCGCGCTCGCGGAGCTGATCCCGTACCGGACGGTGCCCCTGGTCAGGTCGGCAAGTCACGCATAGCGTGACGACACGGTCATTCCGCGCTAAGCCCTTCCGGGATCGAAGGTCATTACCCTGCCCGCATGGCCTCGGCAGGCGGTTCCTGGAAGGGACTCTGGATGGTCACCGTCGCCGCGGTGGCCCTCACCGTCCTGGCCACGACCCACACCTGGAACCCGTTCCCGCAGCTCTGGTCGTGGATCACCACGAGCGGACCGGTCGCTCCGGGCACCCGCTGGCAGGCATCTCTCGGCGGCACCCCGCAGAGCGTGGCCATCGCCGGTGACGCGGTGATCGTCGAGTACCGGACGTCGGTCGAGGCGTACGGCCTGACCGCCGCCGTGAAACTGTGGTCGTCCGACGCCGACTGGGCCGCGGTCGCCGGCAAGGGCGCCAACGCGGTGGTGGTGACCGGCCGCCTGCTGACCAAGGGCTACCAGGTGGTCGACCCGTCCACCGGCGCGATCCGGCGCTCGGACACCGTGGCGTCGGCGGTCTGGACCTACCAGGACGCGATCGTCGACCTGAGCTGCGGCGGGGGCGACGACTGCCGGCTCACCGCCTGGGATCCGCGGTCCGGCAGCCAGCTGTGGACCGTCGGCACCGGCAGCATCGGTTTCGTCCTGGACGCCGCCAACCCGGACCTGCCGGACACCCGGCGGCTGGTCTCCGGCTCGGTGGACGACGACGTGGCCGGCCCGCCGGTGCTGCCGGGGCTGATCGGGCTGCCGCACGACGGCGAGATCCGGGTGATCGACACGGCCACCGGGCGGTTGGTGCAGACCTTGCGGCCGGCCAGGGACCAGCGGGTCGCGGTGGTCGGCGGGCGGGTGCTCACGGTCACCGGCACGGCCCGGGACGGCACCTGCTACTACGGCGTGGTCGGCGGCAGCCCGAGCGGTGAGAAGGTGTGGCAGCGGGACGGGCTGAACCTGCGGACCGCGGACAACGGCTCGGCCTGCGAACAGGATCAGGATCCGGCCGGCGGGTACAACGTGGTGCTCGGCGTCGACCCGTACGGCCGCGAGGTTCTGATCAACGGCTATGACGGGCGGAATCTCTGGTACGGCGACAAGGAGTCCACGGTCCTCGCGGTCGACGACACCTACGCGGTGATCCGGAAGGGTCAGTCGATCCGGGGATATTCGTTCACCAAGGACCGGAACGTGTGGCGCCAGGAGGACCGTCCGGACGCCGGGGCGGCGCTCACCCCGTATGCCGCGATCGTGGCTTCCAAAGGACGGGTGACCGCACTGGGCCTCAGCACCGGTACGGTTCGTGCCGATGTGCGTACCGATGCGAAGGTTTTCACGGTGGGTCCGGACGGCATGATCCTGGTCGCCGGCCGCGACATGGCGTATCTGCCGTTCGCCTGAAAAGCGGAGCGCCGGGGATGGGTTCGCGTCGCCCCGCCCCGCTGGCCTAATCTTTCGGTTCATGAGCTCCAGCGCCGAATTCAGGTACTCGCCGCTCCTGCCGACCGGCGACGACCTGACCGAGTACCGCTTGGTCACGGACGAGGGTGTCGATGTGGTCGAGGGCCCCGGCGGGCGACGGTTCCTGACCGTCGAGCCGGCCGCGCTCACCCAGCTCACCGCGGAGGCGATGCACGACATCGCGCACTACCTGCGGCCCGCCCACCTGACCCAGCTGCGCAACATCATCGACGATCCGAAGGCGTCGGCGAACGACCGGTTCGTCGCGCTGGACCTGCTGCGCAACGCGAACATCGCGGCTGGCGGCGTGCTGCCGATGTGCCAGGACACCGGCACCGCGATCGTGATGGGCAAGCGCGGGCGGCACGTGCTGACCGACGGGACCGACGAGGCGGCCATCGCGCTCGGCGTCTACCAGGCGTACACCCGGCTCAACCTGCGGTATTCGCAGCTCGCCCCGATCACCATGTGGGACGAGAAGAACACCGGGACCAACCTGCCGGCCCAGATCGAGCTGTACGCCGAGGACCCGGGCGGCCACCCCGACGCGTACAAGTTCCTGTTCATGGCCAAGGGCGGCGGCTCGGCCAACAAGTCGTACCTGTACCAGGAGACGAAAGCGCTGCTCAATCCGCAGCGCATGATGCAGTTCCTGGACGAGAAACTGCGTCTCATCGGCACCTCGGCCTGCCCGCCGTACCACCTGGCCGTGGTGATCGGCGGCACCAGCGCCGAGCACGCGCTGAAGACCGCGAAACTGGCCTCCGCGAAGTACCTGGACAACCTCCCCACCTCGGGCACCATGCTGGCCCACGGTTTCCGTGACGTGGAGCTGGAGGCCGCGGTCCTGGAGCTGACCCGCGACTTCGGCATCGGCGCCCAGTTCGGCGGGCGGTACTTCTGCCACGACGTCCGGGTGATCCGGCTGCCCCGGCACGGCGCGTCCTGCCCGGTCGCGATCGCGGTGTCCTGCTCGGCCGACCGGCAGGCGGTCGCCAAGATCACCCCGTCGGGTGTCTGGCTGGAGCGGCTGGAGACCGACCCGGCCCGCTACCTGCCCGACGTCGACCTGGAGTCGTCGCCGGTCGTCAACATCGACCTGAACCGGCCGATGGCCGACATCCGCGCGGAGCTCAGCAAATACCCGGTGAAGACCCGGCTGTCGCTGACCGGCCCGCTCGTGGTCGCCCGCGACATCGCGCACGCCAAGATCGCCGAGCGGCTCGACGCCGGCCAGCCGATGCCGCAGTACCTGCGTGACCACGCGGTCTACTACGCCGGCCCGGCGAAGACCCCCGAGGGGTACGCGTCGGGTTCGTTCGGCCCGACCACGGCCGGCCGGATGGACTCCTACGTCGAGAAGTTCCAGGCGGCCGGCGGCTCGATGATCATGCTGGCCAAGGGCAACCGGTCCAAGCAGGTGACCGACGCCTGCCAGACCTACGGCGGCTTCTACCTCGGCTCGATCGGCGGCCCGGCCGCGCGGCTGGCCCAGGACTGCATCCGCCACGTCGAGGTGCTGGAGTTCCCGGAGCTCGGCATGGAGGCGGTCTGGAAGATCGAGGTCGAGGACTTCCCCGCCTTCATCGTCGTCGACGACAAGGGCAACGACTTCTTCGCCGACGTCACCAAGCCGAACCCGACCTTCAGCATCGGCCGCCGCTGACTGCCTCGATCCTGTTGACTTCCGCGGTCATGGGCGTGCCGGAGGTCAACAAGATCGGGTTCGGTCAGGAGGAAGCCGACGGGGCAGCGGACGCCGGCGTCGACGGGGTCTCGGCGGCTCGCTTGACACCGCAGTAACCGGCGACCGGGCTGATCCAGGTGGTGATCTGCTGCTGGAGTGAGCCGTCCAGGTCCTTGGTGCTCTTGATGCCCTTGATGTAGCTGAGGTCCTTGGCGCTCGCCTCGATGCGCTGCGCCGATGTGGCGGCCACCGACTTGAGCTCGGGATCGGGCGCGTTCGCGGTCTCCTTGCGGATCTGCGTGCCGATCACCTTCAGTTCGGTGGCGGCCTGCTTCTCCGCCTTGGTGGCGTTGGCGGTGTCCTTCGCCTCCTTGTGGGCGATCATCTTGCCCAGCGCCTCGCCGAAGTCACCGAACTCGGTGGTGAACACCTTGTCCAGCCGCTCGCAGGCCTGAACTGTCTCGGCCGTGAAATCGGGCGCCGCGGACGACGCCTCAGGTGTCGGGGCCGAGGCCACGGCGGGTGTGGTGACAGCCGGCGCGGCGGTGTCCTCGTTCTTCGCATCGTCGCCACAGGCGGCGCTGGTGACCAGCACACCGCCCGCTAGCACGGCCAGGATGGCGCGTCGCATCGGGGATTCCTCTTCGTCGGGGTCATCCAAACCCAGTCGACGGTACGTAACGAAGCCAGCGACGTCCAACTCTGTGTGATCGCTGAGATACGAACAGCCCGCTCGTGGCGTACCCCGAGCGGGCTGTCTCTCCCCCGTTGAAGCTGGGCCGTCCCGCCACATTCTGGGGGCGCTCTTTGGAAGCATCTGCGGCGAGCCGGCACTGGGGAGAAGGGTGCCGTAGGCCGCTATCGATTCTCTGTCGTTCCGCTCTTGAAGATCTCGGTAGGCTTCGGTCGCGAGCGCACAGGACGGGGATGGCTACTTTGCGCTACCACATACTAGGAACACTCTCGGTGACGAGAGATGAACGTCCGGTAGCGGTGACGGCCGGGCGTGATCGGGTCGTGCTCGCGATGATGCTCCTGCACCCGGGGCGCATCGTGAGCCTGGGCGAGCTGACCGAGGCGATCTGGGGCGCCGATCCGCCGGCCACCGCGCGGGGCCAGGTGCAGACCTGCGTGTCCCGGCTGCGGCGCGGCCTTCCGGCCGACGCGATCATGACCGACCCGGCGGGGTACGGGATACGCGTCGAACCGGGTGAGCTCGACTCGGAGCGGTTCCTCACCCTGGTCGACACCGCCCGGTCGGCGTCCGGGGCCGGGGCCGCGCGGGCGGCGTACCGGGAGGCCCTCGATCTGTGGCGCGGTCCGGCGTGCGCGGAGATCGACGCGTCGGCGGTCCGGCAGGCGGCGGCGATGCTCGACGAGCGGCGCGCGGTCGCCATCGAGGACGCGATGAACCTGGAACTGGCCGCCGGCCGGGCCCGTGAGCTGCTCGGCGAGCTGGCCTCGCTGGTGGACCGGTTCCCGCTGCGGGAGCGCCTGCGTGGCCAGCTGATGATGGCGCTGTTCCAGTCGGGGCGGCGGGCCGACGCGCTGGCCGAGTTCCGGCGGGCCCGCGACGTGCTGCGTGCCGAGCTGGGCATCGAACCCGGCCGCGAGCTCCAGGACCTGCACCGCGACATCCTGGCCGGGGCGGTGCCCGAGGTCCCGGTTCCGGCAGCGGTGATACCGGCCGGCGGGGCGATCCGATGCCTTCCTCGTACGGTCAGCGACTTCACCGGTCGTACCGAGCAGGTCGATCGCCTGATCGCCGGGATCGAGGCGGCCCAGTCGGCGGGCCCGGTGGTCGCCGTCCTGGACGGGATGGCCGGCAGCGGCAAGACCACCCTGGCGCTGCACGTCGCCACCCTGATCGGCGAGCAGTTCCCGGACGGGCACCTCTTCGTCGACCTGCAGGGCCACAGCGAGCAGGACCCGGTCGACCCGGCTGCGGCGCTGGTCGTCCTGCTGCGCCAGCTCGGGCACAGCGCCGAGGAGATCCCGCCCGAGCCGGTCGAGCGGGTCGGGTTCTGGCGTACCCAGGTGGCCGGTCGTCGCCTGTTGATCGTCCTGGACAACGCGGCCACCAGCGCCCAGATCGCCGACCTGCTGCCGACCACACCGGGCAGCCTGGCGCTGGTCACCGGCCGCCGCCGGCTCGCCGGGCTGGACGGCATCCAGCTGGAGTCGTTGCCGGTGCTGGCCCACGACGAGGCGATGGCGCTGCTGGAACGGATCGTCGGGGAACGGGTGCGGGGCGACCCGGACGGGGCGGCCGAGGTGGTCCGGCGCTGCGGCGCCCTGCCGCTGGCGGTCCGGCTGGCCGGCGCCCGGCTCGCCCACCGGCCCCGCTGGCGGGTGTCCGACCTGCTCAGCCGGCTCGGCGAGTCGGCGCTGCCGGAGCTGGCGGCCGAGGACCGTACGGTGGCCGGCGCCTTCACCCTCACCTACCGGCAGCTGCCGCCGCCGCTGCAACGGGTGTTCCGGCTGCTCGGCGTGTATCCGGTCGGCACCGTCGACGACCTGGCGACGGCCGCCCTGGCCGGGCTCCCCCTGGACGACGCCCGGGACGCGCTGGACGAGCTGGTCGACGTGCACCTGCTGGAGGAGCCGGAACGCGGCGTCTACCGGATGCACGACCTGATCCGTGAGTACGCCGGGATGCTCGCCGCCGACCTGCCCGGACCCGACCGGCACACGGCCCTGACCGGGGTGCTCGACCTGGAGCTGCACGCGCTGATCGCCGCGGTCGCGTCCAGCCACCACGACGTGCTGAACCGGGATCTCGGCTGGCCACGCCCGGACCGCCCGGACCTGGTGGTGGCGCTGGAGGACCCGTACACCCGATTGGAACGGGCCCGACCGGTCCTGGCCGCCCTCGTCGACACCGCCGGGGCGGCCGGGCTCCTCGGATATGCCTGGCGGATTCCGCGCGCCGCCTGGCAGCCGCTCTTCTTCCGCGGCTACATGGACGACATCCGCGACCTGCACCAGCACGCGATGAACTGGATCGAGTCGTCAGGCGACCGGGCCGCGATCGCCACCATCGCCAACTACCTGGCCTCGGCCTACTCGCGGGGCGGCGAGCACGGCCCGGCCGAGGAGTACCTGCTGCTGGCCATCCGGCTGCGGCAGGAGCTCGGCGAGGCCGGCGCGGTCGCCACCAGCTACGGCAACCTGGGCACGCTCTATCAGTCGCAGGGCCGGTTCGCCGAGGCGATCGAGGCGATCCACACGTCCCGCCGGATCGTGGCCCGGCAGCGGATGCAGACCTCCTCGGCCGGTCCGCTGGGCACCCTGGCCGCGGTGCTGGGCCGGCTCGGCCGCTACGACGAGGCGTTGCACTACGCCCGGCTCCGGCTGATCGCGGTGATCGAGCACGAGGAGGAGGGGCCGCTCGCCCTCTCGATCCTGCTGCTCCAGCGCCTGAAGTACGCGTCCGGCCGGATCGGTGTCGACACCGCCCACCGGTACGTCGACGTGGCCCGGCGGCTCGCGATCCGCAGCGGCTCCCGGTCGATCATGGCCGACCTGCACAACGACCGGGCCCGCCTGTTCCGGGACGCCGGCCGGTACGCCGACGCGTGCGCCGAACACGGCCGGGCCCTGGACATCGCGGTCCGGATGCGTGACACCAGGCACGAGTCCGAGTTCAGCCATGCCCTGGCCACCACCCTGCGCCGGGCCGGGGACGTGCCGGGCGCCCGGGAGATGTACGCGCGGTCGCTCCGGCTGGCCACGGCCGGGCAGATGGCGTACTCCATCGCTCGTGCCCAGGCCGGACTGGCCGCCTGCCTGGACCCGGACGATCCGGAGGCGGCCGGCCTCCGGGGGAGGGCCGCCGTGCTGTTCCGGGAGATCGGGATCTCAGGCGAACTGCCGGACGTCGAGAGAGGATGGTCCGGTGACGACTGACGAGAACGGTTTCCGGATCGAACGCGACACGATGGGCGAGGTGCGGGTGCCGGCCGCCGCGCTGTGGCGGGCGCAGACCCAGCGCGCGGTGGAGAACTTCCCGATCTCCGGCCGCGGCCTGGAGCCGTCCCACATCCGGGCGCTGGCCCGGATCAAGGGCGCCGCCGCCCGGGTCAACGCGAACCTCGGCGTGCTGGAGAAGGATCTGGCCGAGTCGATCGCGACGGCGGCCGCACACGTGGCCGGCGGAGGTTACGACGACCAGTTCCCGGTCGACGTCTTCCAGACCGGCTCCGGCACCTCGTCGAACATGAACGCCAACGAGGTCATCGCCACCCTGGCCAGCCGTGACCTGGGCCGCCCGGTGCATCCGAACGACCACGTCAACGCCTCGCAGTCGTCCAACGACGTCTTCCCGTCCTCGATCCATCTGGCCGCCACCGAGGCGGTCAGCGCCGACCTGATCCCGGCGCTCGGCCACCTGGCGGTGGCGCTGAGCGCCAAGGCGGAGACCTTCAAGACCGTCGTCAAGAGCGGCCGCACGCACCTCATGGACGCCACTCCGGTCACTCTGGGCCAGGAGTTCTCCGGGTACGCACGACAGGTCACCAACGGCGTCGAGCGCCTGCGCGACACCCTGCCCCGGCTCGGTGAGCTGCCCCTGGGCGGCACCGCGGTCGGCACCGGGGTGAACACGCCACCCGGGTTCGCCGCGGCGGTGATCCGGCTGCTGGCCGAGGAGACCGGCCTGCCGCTGACCGAGGCCCGTGACCACTTCGAGGCGCAGGGCGCCCGGGACGCGCTGGTCGAGGCGTCCGGCCAGCTCCGGGTGATCGCCGCCGGCCTCTACAAGATCGCCAACGACATCCGCTGGATGGGTTCGGGTCCGCGGGCCGGCCTGCGCGAGCTGCGTCTGCCCGACCTCCAGCCCGGCTCGTCGATCATGCCGGGCAAGGTGAACCCGGTGGTGCCGGAGGCGGTCCGCCAGGTCGCCGCCCAGGTCATCGGCAACGACGCGACGGTCGCCTTCGCCGGTACCCAGGGCGACTTCGAGCTCAACGTGATGCTGCCGGTGATGGCCCGCAACGTGCTGGAGTCGATCCGGCTGCTGTCCGCGGTGGCCCGGCTGTTCGCCGACCGCTGCGTCGACGGCCTGGAGGCGGACGAGGAGGTCACCCGCGGCTATGCGGAGGGCTCGCCGTCGATCGTCACCCCGCTCAACCGCTACCTCGGCTACGACGAGGCGGCCGCCGTCGCCAAGCAGGCGCTGGCCACCGGCCGGACGATCCGCGAGGTGGTGATCGAGCGCGGGCACGTCGGCAACGGCACTCTCACCGAGGCCCAGCTGGACGAATCGCTCGATGTTCTTCGGATGACAAGGCCGTAAAAAAGAGCCGCCAGGAGCTTGCGTACGGCGATCTTTGTCGATGGAGTTCATTCCATGAGAAGACGCCTAGTCGCCGGCGCTGTCACCACCGTGACAGGCCTTGCGTTCCTGACCACCGTCCCGGGTTCGGCCACCGCCGCACCCACCGTCGCACGTGACTACACGGTGGTGGCCGCGGACGGTGTCTCCGCCGCCGATGCGGCCGCCGCCATCCAGGCCGCCGGGGGCACCATCGTCAGCCGGAACGACGCCGTCGGTGTCTTCCGCGTCTCGGCTGTCGACGCCGCGTTCGGGAGCAAGGCCACCGCGACCCCGGCCCTGATCGGCGCGACCGAGCGCAAGGCCATCGGCCAGGCGCCGAACAAGGTCGCGCGGGTGGAGAAGGGCGCGTGGACTCGCGGCGGCAAGGGGCACGGCCCGGCCAAGGCCGACCCGCTCGACGACAAGCTGTGGGGCCTGACCATGGTCAAGGCCGACAAGGCTCGCAAGATCGAGAAGGGTGACCGGGGCGTCACCGTGGGTGTCCTGGACACCGGGCTGGACGCCTCCAACCCGGACCTGAAACCGAACTTCAGCAGCAAGCTGTCGCGCAACTTCGCGCCCGACATGGTGGACATCGACGGCGCCTGCGAGGTGGCCGGCTGTCTCGACCCGGTCGGCACCGACGACGGCGGTCACGGCACGCACGTGGCCGGCACCATCGGCGCCGCGCTCAACGGCAGCGGCCTGTCCGGTGTCGCGCCCGACGTCACCCTGGTCGAGCTCAAGGGCGGCCAGGACTCCGGCTACTTCTTCCTCGACCCGGTGGTCAACGCGCTGACCTACGCCGGTGACGCCGGCCTCGACGTGGTGAACATGTCGTTCTACGTCGACCCGTGGCTCTACAACTGCACGGCCAACCCGGCGGACAGCCCCGCCGACCAGGCCGCGCAGAAGGCCATCATCACCGCCATGAAGCGGGCTCTGAACTACGCGCACGCCCGTGGGGTCACCCTCGTCGGGTCGCTCGGCAACAACCACGAGGACCTCGGCAAGCCGCGGACCGACATCTCCAGCCCGGACTACGGCGGTACGCCGTACCCGCGCACGATCGACAACAAGACCTGCTGGGACCTGCCGGTCGAGGGCCCGCACGTCATCGGGGTGTCCTCGGTCGGCCCGACCGGCCGCAAGTCGGACTTCTCCAACTACGGCACCGAGCAGATCTCGGTGGCCGCGCCGGGCGGCTGGTTCCGTGACGGGTTCGGCACCGACACCTACCGCACCAACGGCAACATGATCCTGTCCAGCTACCCGCTCAAGGTCCTCCAGGAGGAGGGCACGGTCGACGCGGCCGGCGAGATCACCGCCGACGGGGAGGGCCTGGTCTTCAAGGACTGCACCAAGGCCGGCGCCTGCGGTTACTACACCTACCTCCAGGGCACCTCGATGGCCTCGCCGCACGTGTCCGGGGTCAGCGCGCTGATCGTGAGCCGGTACGGGACGCGGGACTTCTGGCGGGGTGGCAAGACCCTGTCGCCGAACGTGGTGGAGAACATCCTGTACCGCACGGCTGCGGAGCACGCCTGTCCGGAGCCGCGCCTGGAGAGCTACGCCAACGAGGGGCGCCCGGCCGAGTTCGACGCGCTCTGCGAGGGCGGGAAGAACTTCAACGGCTTCTACGGATACGGCATCGTCGACGCGTACGCGGCGGTCGGCGGCCGCTGACCCGATGACCGATGGATGCGCCCCGCCCGTGCCGTACGGGCGGGGCGCTCCTTCGTCCTACAGGCCGGTACCCTTGTACGGTGACTCTGCGCTTGTATGACACCGCGACCCGATCGGTCCGGGACTTCGTCCCGTCGACGCCCGGTCAGGTGGGGATCTACCTGTGTGGCGTCACCGTCCAGTCCGCACCCCACATCGGCCACCTTCGCTCCGCCGTCAACTACGACGTGCTGCGCCGATGGCTGCTGCACACCGGTCTCGAGGTCACCTTCGTCCGCAACGTCACCGACGTGGACGACAAGATCCTGCAGAAGGCCGTGGAGCAGGGCCGGCCGTATTGGGCGATCGCCTACGAGAACCGTCTCCACCTGGAGCACGACTACACCGCGCTCAACGTGCTGCCGCCCACCTACGAGCCGCTGGCCACCGGGCACATCACCGAGATGCACGAGCTGATCCAGGAGCTGATCGATCGCGGGCACGCCTACCCGGCCGCCGGTGACTGCGCCGACGTCTACTTCGACGTGCTGTCGTACCGGGAGTACGGCGCACTCTCCGGGCAGCGGCCGGACGACATGCGCGACGCCGGTGACGCCCCGGTGCGCGACAAGCGCGACCACCGTGACTTCGCCCTGTGGAAAGGGGTGAAGCCGGAGGAGCCGCGCGACGCGTACTGGCCGTCCCCCTGGGGCAAGGGCCGTCCCGGCTGGCACATCGAGTGCTCGGCGATGGCCCGGCGCTACCTCGGCGACGAGTTCGACATCCACGGCGGCGGCCTGGACCTGACGTTCCCGCACCACGAGAACGAGGTGGCCCAGTCCAAGGCGGCCGGTCTCGGCTTCGCCCGGTTCTGGGTGCACCACGCCCTGCTCAACCTGGGCGACTCCAAGATGAGCAAGTCGCTGGGCAACGTGATCGACCTGGCCTCGCTCGTCGAGTCCGGGATCCGGCCGGTCGAGCTGCGCTACTACCTGGGCAGCCCGCACTACCGCTCCCGGATCGACTACTCGGACGAGGCGCTGCGGGAGGCCGCGGTCGCGTACCGGCGGATCGAGGGCTTCGTGCAGCGGGCCGCCGAGATCGTCGGGCCGGGCCGGCCCAAGCAGGTGCCGCCCGCCTTCGCCGACGCGATGAATGACGACCTGAACACCTCGGCCGCGCTGGCGATCGTGCACGACACCGTGCGCGAGGGCAACACCGCGCTGGCCGCCGGCGACGAGGCCGCCATCCGGGGCGCGCTCACCGCGGTCCGGGCCATGCTCGGTGTCCTCGGCCTCGACCCGTTCGACGCCAAGTGGGACGGCGGCGAGGGTGGCAACGACCTGAAGCCGGTGGTCGACTCGCTCGTCGCGCTGGCACTGGAACAGCGGGCTCAGGCCCGTGCACGTAAGGACTGGGCGGCCGCCGACTCGGTGCGCGACCAGCTCAAGAACGCGGGTATTCAGGTGGAGGACACTCCGGCCGGGCCGCGATGGACGGTAGGAGAACAGCACTGATGGCGGGCAACTCGTTCAACGCCAGCAAACGCACCACCTCGAAAAAGGGCGCCGCGATGGGCTCGGGCGGTAAGAACCGCGCCGGGCTCAAGGGCCGGGGCAAGACCCTGCCCGCCGACGAGCGCCCCTGGCACAAGGGTTACTCCGGCACCGAGAAACTGCCCGAGAAGACCGCGCGCAAGCAGGACAAGGAGCGCCGGGCCGCGGCCGCCGAGGGCCGTGCGCCCAAGGTCGGCCAGCCCGGCACCAAGGACACCACCTGGGGTCGTAGTGGTGGCCGGGCGGCCGGCATCACCCGTAGCCAGTCGGCCCGCGGCGGCGTCCGTGGCGGCGGTCCGCGTGGTCCCCGGGTCGCTCCGGGCCGCCGGTCCAACCCCACCAAAGAGGGTCCCGAGCTGCTGCTCGGCCGTAACCCGGTGGTCGAGGCGCTGCGTGCGCTGGTCCCGGCGACCGCGCTCTACGTGGCGCAGGGCATCGACATCGACGACCGGGTGACCGAGATCGTCCGCACCTCCGGCGACCGGGGCATCCCGATCCTGGAGATCAGCCGCAACGAGCTCGACCGGATGACCGGCGGCGTGCTGCACCAGGGCATCGGGCTGCAGGTGCCGCCGTTCGCGTACGAGAACTTCGACGACCTGGTCGCCGCCGCGCTGGAGCAGACCGCTCCGCTGCTGGTCGCGCTGGACGGCATCACCGACCCGCGCAACGTGGGCGCGGTGATCCGGTCGGTGGCCGCGTTCGGTGGGCACGGCGTCTTCATGACCGAGCGCCGGGCCGCCGGCATCACCGCGACGGCCTGGCGCACCAGCGCCGGCGCGGCCGCCCGCGTCCCGGTCTCCCAGGTGGTCAACCTGACCCGGGCGATCAAGTCGGCGCAGAAAGCGGGCTTCACCGCGATCGGCCTGGACGCCGACGGCGAGACCGGGCTGTACGAGTTGGAGGCCGCCGTCGGTCCGCTGATCGTGGTCGTCGGCTCCGAGGGCCGCGGGCTGTCCCGCCTGGTCGGCGAGACGTGTGACCTGCGGGTGAGCATCCCGATGGCCTCCGACGTGGAGTCGCTGAACGCCAGCGTGGCGGCAGCGGTCACTCTCGCCGAGGTGAGCCGCCGCCGCCACCAGGGCTGATCGTCAGGAGTAAGCGCGCAGGCGGTTGCCGTCCGTGAGGAAGAGGCGGCCGCCTGCCACCGCTGGTGGATAGTTCTGACTGCTCGGCATGCCGCCCTTCAGGACCCGGCCGGTCGTCGCGTCCGCGACCGACAGCGGCGACCCCATGCCGGACGGGCTGTAGAGCAGCGCCCCGGCCCGGACCGGCTGTCCCGCGCCGTCCGGCAGGTGCACCGACCAGAGTTTCCGGCCGGTCTTCGCGTCCAGGCAGACGACACTGCGATGACGGGGGAAGTAGACCCGCTCGTCGTCGGTGGTCACCGAAGGGGCCGGCCAGTCCGACTCCCACGCCTTGTTGCCGTTGGCCGAGTCGATCGCGGTGAGCCCGCCGTTCCGGCCGCCGACGTAGAACCGGGAACCGCTCGGGTTGCTGCCCACGGCGTACCAATCCTCCGGGGTCTGCCAGATCGTCGCCCCGGTTTTGACGTCGACCGCCCGGGAGCCTTCGCCTTCGGTGCGCAGCAGGATCCGCCCCTGCGCCGACAGCAGCCCGTCGCCGCGGGTGCCGAAGAGTTTCCACAGGCGGGCGCCGGTGGCCAGCCGGTGCGCGATGGTGGACGCCTCGAAGTCGGGCCGGCTGTCCACCACGACCACGCCCCGGTCCACGATCATGTCCTGGGCCGGGACGCCGAGTGGGATCTCCCAGATCCGGGCGCCCGTGGTGGCCCGGTAGGCGCCGAGGAAGCTGTGCTGGTTGTCGCAGGCGTAGGAGAGGGTGGCCAGGACCCCGTCGGACAGGGCCATCCGGGTGACGCCGCGGCGCTCCAGGGCGACATGCCAGCGGCGGGCGCCGGTGGCCGGGTCGTATGCGCCGATCCCGCCCGGGTCGCTGGTGTACAGGTTGCCGTCGTCGGCGAGCGGCTCCCGCCCGACCTCGCATTCCGGGGCGCCGTGGGTGGCGATGTCCCAGCGGCTGGTGATCGTGTCGACTGATTCCGGGGTCAGCGCCGTCTCGTGCGGGTTGTAGAAGGTCAGGCCCGGGCCGTACCCGGTCTGGTTCCACTCCGAGACGGCTGCCGGGGCCGGTCCGGGTGGGGTGGGCAGACTGAGTGCCGCGGTGAAAGCAGCTATCAGGAAGAGGTTCACACAAGATCAACGAGCGGGGGCGGGATCGATGATGGGCCGTTCCTCCACCGCCCGGTCAACGGCCGGACGGTGGAAGAAGCGCTGATCAGAGGTTTGCGGCGGGTGTGAAGACGTCGCAGTTGCGGCCCTGCTCGGCACGCGCCAGAGTGATGCCGGTGCACAGGCGGACCTCCGGGTGGCCACCGCCCCAGAGGAACTCGGAACGGGCCGAGAAGTTGGTCTTCCCGGGCCGGCACAGGCTGTTCAGGGTGCGCCACTCGATGCCGTCGGCCGGGCCGTTGTAGGCGATCTGCGCGACCGCGCACCGGTTACGGCCGTTGACGGCAAGCGTGCCGTTGACCGCGATCGGCGGAACCGGGCGCTCCGGAACGCTCATCATCCGGTCGTAGGTGCCATAGGCGCTGGCCTTTCCGACGGCCAGGTCGAAGGTGTTGTCCGCCGCGAGAGCGGGCGTGGCGGCCAGAGCGACGGCCGATCCGACACCGGCGAGAATGGTGATGGTACGGCTGGCGAACGATTTCATGAATTAGTCCTCAATTGTGTCGAGGGTATACGTCGAGACAACAACGAATGAAATGAGAAAAAGGCGCGCGAACGGTCAGCGCACGAGCAGTGTGTAGCTCGGCACGAACCCGGTCCGGCAGCGGAACGAGACCCAGGCCCGCTGCGCGACACCGGCCGCGCCGACCTTCTGGCACTCGCCCCGCGGGTCGGCCACCTCGTTGAAGGCGGCGGTGTAGACGACGGTCTCGGAGGCCAGTGGCGTGGTCCGCGCCGGGTGGCTGACGATCAGGTCGTCACCGGCGTATCCCGAGCGTACGGCATACGCCGACCAGGCTCCGGACGCCAGTCCGGCCGCCCCGATGACAGCCGCCCGGCCGAAGCCGAAGGTGCCCATGAGGCCGGTGGCGTCGACGGCCGGTGAGGCCTGCGCGGCGGCCGGAGTGAGCACGGTCGCAGCGGCGGCGAGCAGGACGACGCCACGTGTGATGGAACGCATTTGTTCGGTGTCCCTTCCATGAAAGCCCGGGGATCTCCCGCGACATGATGGACGGCCGTACGGAAAGGATCGTGTCTCCCCGCAGGCATTACCGAACATACATGAGAAGCGCGGCCGGTAAAGGGCGGGGCCGCAGGTTATATTCGCACGTTCGTATTGTTTGCGGATCTGTTGTTTTCGTAGTCGATTTCAGCGCCGAAAAATGAAGAACCCCCGCCGGTCGCAGGGGTGCGGTGGACGCCGGGTGGCGGGGTGATGCTCAGTGGCGGAGACCGTCGAGCATCCGGCCGAGCACCTGCAGGCACTCGTCGGTGGCGGCCTCCGGAGCGTCGGCCGCCGCCACGTGCCGTGCCGCCTCGTTGAGGGCGCCGAGCAGCAGCCGGGCCAGGGGTGCGGCCGGTTGCGGGGCGAGGGCGCCGGTGTCGATCAGGTTCTGCACGGCGGACTCGATCAGGCCCAGGCCGTAGCGCTCGTTGAGCTCCTGCCAGCGGGCGGCGCCGAGCGCGGCCGGGGCGTCGCGCAGCAGGATCCGGTCGACGCCCGGATTCGCGCACGCGGTGAGGAAGACCCGGGCGCCCTGCAGCAGCCCGCTGACCGGATCGGCGGCCGGCTCGGCCAGCGTCGCGGTCACCTCGGCGACGATCTCCGTCTCGACGGCCTCCACCACCGCGCCGAAGAGCTCGGCCTTGTCACGGAACTGGTGGTAGAGGGCGCCGCGGGTGACTCCGGCGGCGTGCACGATCTGCTCGGTGCCGACGGCGGCGTATCCCCGCTGCTCGAACAGCTCCCGAGCGACAGTGATCAGCCGCTCCCGGGTCGCGGCGGATCTCAGGTCGTGCTTGGTCTTGCGTTCCATCGCCACCCCGCCCTTGATTACGTACAGCCTGTATGTAATTTTTACGTACAGGCTGTATGCATTTTAGGAGCAGACCATGCCGTACGCCGCCCTGCCCGCCGGAACCATCCACTACCGCGACCTCGGCACTGGCCGGCCGCTGGTCTTCCTGCACGGACTCCTCCAGGACGGTCGGGTGTGGAACGAGGTCGTCGACCGGCTCGCCGGCGAGTTCCGGTGCCTCGTCCCCGACCTGCCCCTCGGCGCCCACCGGACAGCCATGCGCCCCGATGCCGACCTGAGCGTCACCGGAGTCGCCGGTCTGGTCACCGACCTGTTCGAGGTCCTCGACCTGCGCGACGTCACCCTCGTCGGCAACGACACCGGTGGCGCCGTCGCCCAGATCGTCGCGGCGCAGCGGCCGGCTCGGCTCGGCTCGCTGGTGCTGATCAGTTGCGAGGCGTTCGACAACGTCCCGCCGCCGGTCTTCCGCGCGCTCCCGCCCGCCGCCCGGCTCGGGCTGCTGCCGGCGTTGCTGTGGCCCCTGCGGTTCCGTGCACCGCGATCGCTGGCGACCGGATACGGCCGGCTGACCCGCGGCCCGCTCCCGCACGACCTGATCGACGACTGGATCGCGGCCTACCGCAGCGATCCGGGCATCCGTCGCGACACTCGCCGGTTCGTCACCTCGCTGGGCGACCGGCACGTCCTGACGCGTCTCGCCGAGCCCCTGGCGGCCTTCCCGGATCCGGCGCTGGTCCTGTGGGCGGCCGACGACGAGTTGTTCCCGGTCGACCACGCGCGCCGGCTCGGTCGCCTGCTGCCGGCCGCCCGGGTCGAGATCGTCGAGGACTCCCGTACCTGGGTCATGCTCGACCAGCCGGACCGGACCGCCGCCGCGATCCGCCGTTTCCTCGCGTAGCGGCCCCGCCCGGGGCCGCTACGGGCGTCAGGGGGTCTCAGAAGAGGTCGCAGCCGACCGAGTAGTCGAAGGCGCCCTTGCAGGTGTCGGTGCCGGTGAAGTAGTCGACGACGGACTGCTTGGTGCGGTCGCCCTCGCCGACGTCGAGGTAGTCGTCGGCCGCACCGCCCCAGACCTTGTCGTCGCCCTGCTGACCCCGGAGCGCGGCCGGCGCGGTCTGCCCGTTGGCGTCGAGCTGGTCGTTGCCGGTGCCGCCCTGCACGCTCACCGGGACCGGCCCGTCGATTTTGATCCGGTCGTTGCCGTCACCGAGCTGGAAGAAGAGGTACGAATTGAACTTGCAGATGACGATGATGGTCGGCCCGGTCTGTTTGATGCACTGGTAGTAATAGGCGGCGTCCGGGTGGATGACGATGTCGCGGTTGGTGTCGTAGACGGTGAGCGTGCCGGCCGCACTGGTGAATCCGTGAAGGTCGTTGGCGATCCCGGGCGCCGCGAAGAACTCGACACCACGCCAGCCGAACTTGAGCGTGCCGCCGACCACCGGGGCCGCGCTCGCCGGAACGGCCGGGGCGATCATCAGGGCGGCGAACAGCGCGAGCAGGGCCGTCATAGATCGTCGCAGATTCATCGGGCCACGCTAACCACGACGGTCAAGCCATACCCGTGCGTGATGGACGTCAAAGGCTGTTTGAGCCCCCGGTCGGGATCGAACCGACGACCTCCCGTTTACAAGACGGGTGCTCTGGCCATCTGAGCTACAGGGGCGACGGACATCAGCATAACGTCCTGTGATGCGGTCGCCATCTTGGCAGGTCGGAAAGAAACGAATACGGTGGCGGGGCTGTTCCTTCTACTCGGATCGTCCGGCACGTTCCTGCCGGTGGAAAGGAAGTCGCTTCACCATGGCTACAGTTACCTATGACAAGGCCTCCCGGATCTACCCGGGCTCCGAGCGCCCCGCGGTCAACGAGCTGAACCTCGAGATCGGCGACGGAGAGTTCCTCGTCCTGGTCGGGCCCTCCGGTTGTGGTAAGTCCACCAGCCTGCGCATGCTCGCCGGCCTGGAGGACGTGGACCGCGGCCGCATCCTCATCAACGACAAGGACGTCACGCACCTCCCGCCGAAGTCGCGGGACATCGCGATGGTGTTCCAGAACTACGCTCTCTACCCGCACATGACGGTGTACGAGAACATGGCGTTCGCCCTGAAGCTGCGCAAGACCCCGAAGGCGGAGATCGACCGCGCCGTCAAGGAGGCCGCGGCCCTGCTCCAGCTCGAGGAGTACCTGTCGCGTAAGCCGAAGGCGCTCTCCGGCGGTCAGCGTCAGCGTGTCGCCATGGGCCGCGCGATCGTGCGCCAGCCGCAGGTGTTCCTCATGGACGAGCCGCTGTCGAACCTCGACGCCAAGCTCCGTGTGCAGACCCGTTCGCAGATCGCCTCGCTCCAGGCGAAGCTCGGCGTCACCACCGTCTACGTCACCCACGACCAGGTCGAGGCCATGACCATGGGTCACCGGGTCGCGGTCATGCTGGACGGTGTGCTCCAGCAGGTGGACACCCCGCGGGCGCTGTACGACACCCCCGGCAACGTCTTCGTGGCCGGCTTCATGGGCTCCCCGGCGATGAACATCAAGACCGTTCCGCTGAACGAGACCGGCGCCCACTTCGGCGCGCTGAACATCCCGCTCACCCGTGAGCAGGTGGCCGCGGCCCGCGAGGGTGGCGACGGCAAGGTGACCGTCGGCTTCCGTCCGGAGGCGGCCGAGGTCGTCGGCGAGTCGGCCGAGGCCCTGGCGATCGTCGTCGACCTGGTCGAGGACCTCGGCTCGGACGCCAACGTCTACGGTCACGCCGACCTGCCGGGTGGTTCGGAGCGGTTCGTGGTCCGCACCGAGCGCCGCAACATGCCGCACATGGGCGAGACGGTCTACATCCGTCCGCAGACCAACGCGCTGCACGTCTTCAACGCGGGCTCCGGCATCCGCATCTGAAGCTGAGCAGTACCGCGACGGCCTCCCTTTCGAGGGGGGCCGTCACTGTTTCAGGCGAACGAATAGACGACGTATTCCTTCTCCTCGGCGCAGACGACCACCGACGTGTTCCAGGAACACGTGTCGGAGCGGACCTTCTGCAGCACGCCGAGGTTCACCGACTCCTCGCCGAGGTGCGTGCCGGACAGCTCCCGGTCACTGACCGAGCTGGTCAGGGCGTCGGAGAAGCTGAGCACGTTACGGGCGTCCAGCCGGACCGTGACTCCGAGCCGGTACCAGGCCTGCTTGCCGCCGACGAACAGCGTGGTGCCCTCGTCGCTGATCGCGAGCAGCCCGTTGCTGCCGACCGAGACCAGGCTCTCGGCGCCCGGCACGGTCTTCTCCCAGCCGCCCTCGCCGCCGACCGCCCGGACGACCGCGGCTTTCCGGTCGTAGCCGGTCGTCGCGACGAAACAGAGCAGGTTGCCGCACGGGGTGAGCTCGTCGAGGCTCTCGTCGGCTGCGACCGTGTACACCGACTCCGGCTGGGCGTCGGCGAGCTTGGCCAGGTCGTACCGGAAGACGCGTTTGGTGGTGCCGGGCTCCAGCACGTACAGCCGGCCGTCGTGGGCCGCGACCTTGTCGCCGGTGGAGGCCACCTCGGCGCGTTTCTGCAGGACGTCACCGGTGCGCACGTCGCGGACCGAGACCGTACGGTCGGAGTCGATCTGCACGAACCGCTGCTTGTCGCCGGCGGCCGGGGCGAACGGCCGCCCTCCGGTGCCGGCCGGACCGTTCACGTCGTCGGGGCCGGTGACCAGCAGCAGGGTGGTGCTGTCCGGGTCGTCGACCGACCACTTCACCGTCCCGTCGGCCAGGTCGAGGCCGGTCAGTTTCTTGGCCTCCCGGTTCACCCAGAGCACGACGTCGGACGCCAGGTACAGCTCGTCCGAGGAGCCGAGGTCCTCATCCCAGACCAGCCGGCCGTCGTCGCTGCTCAGGGCCACCACCCGGCTGCGGCTGGTGGTGGGGTCGACACCGGAGACGAAGACCACCACCTTTTCCCGGGCATACATCCATTTCCAGCTGTACGCCGTACCGGCGCTGTCGTTCTGCCAGAGGGTGGTGCCGGTCCCGGTGTCGACGGCCACCGTGTGCAGTGGCCCCGCCTCGGTGACGCCGGCGAAGAACGCCCGATCCCCGTACACCTCGCTGTCGACGAACGTCGACGTGAACGCCGGCTCCGGCGCGACCCGTCCCACCTCGCGCAGCGAGTGGTAGTCGAGGGCCGGGAACTTCGGCCAGAGCAGCACCGTGGCCACGGCGGCCACGAGCACCACCACGGCGGTCGCCGCCCCGCCGATGATCAGCCCGAGCCGGCGCCGGGACGAGACGGTCGACTCGACCGCGCCGGGCACCGTCCACGTGCCCTCCGGGTGCGGATGCGGGGTGTAACCGCCGGGCTGGCCACCCGCGGCGATGGCGGCGGCCTCGGCGGTGGCCCACGGGTCGACCGGCTCGGCGTAGGTCTGGCCGTCCGGAGCGGCCGCCGGAACGGTGACCGGCGTCGGTGTCGGGGTGGCCGCCTCGGAGAGACCGGCCGTGAAACGCACCTCCGTCGCCTCCGCCTCGGCCGGCTGCGTCTCGTCCTCCGGACCCGGACCCGCCATGTTCCCGCCCTTCTCCGCCGTACCGGCCCGTCATCGTACCGACCTGGGCACCGGCGATCAGTCCGGCGATCATCCGCGGGGCTGCCGGAAAACCGAATGCCGAGTCGTGATTAGTCCGTGGCTATCGTGGCGTCATGCGCATCGAACGAGTCACCGCCGAGGCCGACGTCCATCGAGCGGCCGACCTGTTCGACGCGCCGCCCATCGACTCGGTGACCCGCCGCTTCCTCACCGAGCCGACCCACCATCTGCTGCTCGCCTACGACGACGCGGACCGCCCGGTCGGCATGATCACCGGGGTCGAGACGACCCATCCGGACAAGGGCACCGAGATGCTGATCTACGAGCTCGGTGTCGCCCCGGTGGCCCGGCTCCAGGGGGTCGGCACGGCGCTCGTCGACGCGCTGGCCGCGATCGCCCGCAAGAACGGCTGTTACGGCATGTGGGTGGCCGCCGAGTCGGACAACAAGGCGGCCCTGGCCACCTATCGCCGGGCCGGCGCCGACGAGGAGATGACGTTCACCCTGCTCAGCTGGGATCTCGCGAAAGATTGAGATCCTTTCTGGTACGGCTGGGCCACACCGCGGCCAGGCAGAGGGCGGCGAGGATGCCGACCGTGGGCAGAAGCAGAACCCGGGGGTCGTCCGCCACGTCCTGCCAGTAGGTCTCCGGGAGGAGCGGATCGACGAGCCCTTGCCGGTCCTGCACCACGGTGACCTTGTCACCCAGTTCGCCAGCGCCGTCCCCGGGCCATTCGGTGAGCCGCCCGGGCAGCGGAACCCCGTCCTCCTCCAGGTCGTAGAACGGCGCCCCGCTGTGCCCGTCGTACACCTTCGCGACCGTGGCCCGGATCTCCTGCGCACGCCCGCCATCCAGCAGCCACATCTGCACCGACATCGCCACGAAGACCATCAGGAGGGCGTTGACGATGCCGGCGGCGACGAGCGGGATCATCCGTGGCAACCGCTCGCTCTCGGTGGCGATGAGCCGTAGCACCAGCACTTCGCCGGCCAGGATGAGAACGGCCGGAATCGCGTCCACGTCATGGCGTACCCAGGTGGTGGCCACCGGTACGACCATGGCGGTGAACGCCAGGAACGTGAGCAGATAAACCGGAGCAATCGCCAGATCGGCCCGCGGACGCATGCGCACACGCTACCGGCGTCCTTCAAGGACGGTGGGGCCTAACGCTTCCACTTCTCCCGGTTCACGTAACCGTCCACCGGCTCTTCGAGCAGCCGGGGGTCGTCGAGAGCGGTGAGGGTGAGGATCTTCGGCTTCGGTCCGACCGGTTTCTGTTCGGCCGGTTTCTGTTCGGCGGCGAACGCCGGAGCGGCCGGCGACAGTGTGGGGGTGGCCGGGGCCGGGGTGTCGGCCGGCGGCGGAGCGGAGACGGACGCGATCCCGGCCGTCGGCGCGGGGGTCGGCGTGGAGCCGTCGTCCGGCATGATCCCGGCCGAACGGAGTCCTGCCCCTGAGGCGACGCCGGCCCAGGCGGGCGCACCGCCGAGGAACAGGATTCCGGTCGCGATCGCTCCGAAGCACCACAACTTGCGCACTGAACTTTTCTCCCGGTCGGGCGGTGGGTTCGGGATACCCACCAAGTCGGACATCAGCTGTCGGATGAGGCAACGAGCGGGCACACGAGGGGGTTCGGGCTGACTACGATTCGTGAACGTGAGCGCCGCGCCATCGGAAAAGATCCACAACCGCCCCGAGTCCGACGAGGACACCCGGCCTCACCTGGTGCTCTGCGGTGCAGACGCGCTGGTTTACACCCTCGCCGAGGAGCTGGCCAACTCCCGCCACCGGATCCGGATCACCGTGATCACCCCGCACCGGATCCGGGCCGACGTGCCCGACCTGGCACAGCTCGCCGACCGCGACGTGGTCTGGCTCAAGGCCGACCGGCTGGACGAGCGCACCTTCCGCGACGCCGGCCTCACCGGATCCTCGGCCCTCGCCCTCGTCATGCCGGACGACATGGTCAACCTGCACGCCGCGCTCTGCGCCCGCGAGGTCGAGGAGAACCTGCGTGTGGTGGTGCGGATGTTCAACACCGGGCTGGGACAGAGCGTGGTCCGGCTCTTCCCGGACTGTGCGGTGCTGTCCGACGCCGAGATGGCCGCGCCGGCGTTCGTCGCGGCGGCACTGGGCGAGGTCGCTCCGACTCACTTCCGGCGCGCCGGCCGCACCCTGTATGTGGCGCACCGGGGCGACGTACCGGATAGATCGGTGATTTTGACCCTGACCAGCGGAAACGGTGACGGCGAGGTGAGCGTGCTGCCCTCGGAGCCGGCGCCGGCCGCGGCGAAGCCGGCCGATCTGGTGCTGGCCGAAGCGGTCGGGCGTCCGGCCGGCGAGGATGTGACCCGGAGGCTGCTGAGCCGGGCCGGGCGCCGTCGACGGCCGGGCCGCGCGATCGGGAACGCGCTGCGCGCCGCGCTGAGCCGCAAACTCGGCATCGCCGTGCTGATCACCCTGGCCACCACGCTCGTCGCCGGGCTGGTGCTGGCCCAGTTCGACGGTTCGCCGCACGGGCTCTGGGAGTCGATCTACATGACGCTGCTGACCGCGGTCGGCTCGTCCGATGTGGAGATCGGCCGCGAACCGGTGGCCCAGGCCGCGCAGCTGGTGCTGACGATCGCCGGTCTGGCGCTGATTCCGCTGATCACCGCGGCCGTGGTGGACGGCATGGTGAACGCACGGCTCGCCCTCAGCCAGGGCCGGCTCACCGGGGAGATCAGTGACCACATCGTGCTCGTCGGGCTCGGCAATGTCGGCACCCAGGTGCTGCGTCAGCTCACCGACCTGGGCGTACGCGTGGTGGCCATCGACCGTGTCGCCGACGCCCGCGGGGTGAAGACCGCCCAGCGCCGTGGCGTGCCGGTGATCGTGGGTGACGCCGCCGCCGAGGCCACCCTGCGTGCCGCCTCGATCGACACCTGCCGGGCTCTGGTCGTGCTCTCCACCGACGACACGGTGAACCTCCAGGCCGCGTTGCAGTCCCGGCTGGCCCGCCCGGACCTGCGGGTGGTGCTGCGGCTCTTCGACGACGACTTCGCGCAGCGGGTCGAGTCGGCGTTCCAGATCAACACCTCCCGCAGCGTCTCCCGGATCTGCGCGCCGGTCTTCGCCGCCGCCCTCCTGGAACGCGACGTGCACGCCACCATCCCGGTCGACAGGCACTCGGTGCTGGTCGCCACGGTCACCGTCGCGGCACTGTCCCCTCTGGACGGCGCGCCGCTGGAGCACGCCGACCACCCGGGTGAGGCGCGGGTGCTCGGCATGTCGTCGGCCGGCCAGCAGTGGGTCGACTGGGTGCCGGACCGCCGGCGGGTGCTGGCCGAGGGCGACCGGATCCTGGTGGTGGCCCGCCGCGGCGGCCTGCGGGCCCTGGTCGAGCTGGCCAGCCCGCCGTTACAGCGACCCGCTTAGCTCGTCCGCCTCGACGCCCAGCACGGCCTGCTCATCAGGCTTGTTGACCAGCACGTCGGACAGGTAGCTCTGCACCGCCGGGCCCATCCCGACGTCACGCCCGGCCTTCTCGGAGAGCAGCCACTTGTGCTGGATGATCTGCGAGAACACCTCCTGCGGCTCGAGCTTGCGCCGCAGGTGGGCCGGAACCGCCCGGACCACCGGCTCGAACACCTCGGTCAGCCAGCGGTGCGCGGCCTGCTGCTCGTCCTTCAGGTGACTCTCCGCGCGGTACGCGTCCAGGTCGTTGAGCAGCTGCCGGGCCTGGTTCTCCTCGGCGTCCAGACCGGTCAGGCGCATCAGCCGGCGGGTGTGATAGCCGGCGTCGACCACCTTGGGGCGGACCAGATAACCGCCGTCCACCGTGGACATGGAAACCTCGGCGATGTCGAAACCCATCTCGTTGAGCCGCCGGATCCGACGCTCGATGTGGTGCCGGGCGTCCTTGGCCACCTCCTGCTCGTAGGTGACCTCGTGCCACAGCCGCTCGTAGCGCGCCACGATGTCGTCGACCACCGTCTCCGGGTCGATCGACTCGTGCAGCAGCTCAGCGGCCTGCAGGTCCAGGCACTCGCCGAAGATGTTCAGCCGCAGGATCTCGATGTCCTCGCTGCGCTGCCCCTCGGACAGTTTCGGGTACAGGTTGCCGGTCTCGGCGTCGACCAGATACGCCGCGAAAGCGCCCGCGTCCCGCCGGAACAGCGTGTTCGACAGCGAACAGTCGCCCCACGAGAAACCGGTCAGATGCATTCGCACGACCAGCGCGGCGAGGGCGTCCAGGAGGCGGTTCATCGTGTCCGGGCGGAGCACACGAGAGAACAGCGCACGGTACGGCAGCGAGAACTGCAGATGTCTGGTGACCAGCACGGTCTCCAGCGGTTCGCCGTCGAGCGTCTGCCGGTCGGTGGCGATGGCAACCGCTTCGACGGCCGGGAAGCCGATCCGCTCCAGGGCTCGGAGCAGGTCGTACTCCTTCTCGGCGATCCGCTCCCGGGTCTCCTTCATGGCGTAGACCACGCCGTTCAGCTTGACGAACCGGACGATGTGCCGCGAGATGCCCTGGGGCAGCGCGACCAGGTGATCGGCGGGCCACTCCTCCAGCGGGATGTGCCACGGCAGGTCCAGGAGCGCTGGGTCGACGACGGCTGAGGTGATGCGCACGGACCAAGTGTGCCGGTTCGTGCGGCGCGTCGTGCCCGCACGTGGCTCGTTACACAGGTGCGAAACGGCCCACGACGTAACGGGAGTGGCATGCGACGCAAGACACGCCGCACCATTGGCATGGTCATCGGAACGTGCGCCGCCCTGGCCCTGGCCGGAGTGGCCGGCGCGGTGGCCGCCGGGCAGGACGACAGCGAACCGGCCGGATGGCACGAACCGCCGGCGGTGGCGCCGACCCCGGTGGCGGAGCGCGGTCTCGTCCCGGGCGCGTCCGCATCACCAGCCCCTCCGGGGACATCAGACACACCGCCCGCATCGTCCGCTCCGGCCACATCGAGTACGCCCGGGCAGCCCGCCGGGTCACCGTCCGCGGCGCCGCCGACCCCGGAACACGTACAGGACCGGCGTCTCGAATCGACCGACGCGCCCACCTCCGGGCGGGAGCGGATCGGCAGCATGCACCGCGTCGACGAGCTGCTCGGGTATCAGGCCGGGCCGGCGCGGCAGGAGCTGTCCTATCCCGGTGCCTCCTACGTGAAGGTGCACTTCGAGAAGATCGCCGTGCCCGCCGGGGACTACGTGACCGTGGCCAACCCGTCCGGCACCGAGTCGTACCGGTACGAGGCCGACAGCGACGGCCGCTGGGCCATGTCGATCACCGGGGACACCGCGGTCGTCGAGGTGCACCGGCGGACCGAGTCGCTGAGCAACGCGGTCCTCGCCGAGCTGGGCGTCGACATCGACCGGGTGGCTCGCGGGGACGCGCGTGAATCGGGCGGCGCCGGCGCTGGCGCCGCCGTTCCCGGGCCCGCCGGTCCAGGCAAGGAGGAGTCGGTCTGCGGCACCGACACCTCGACCGATGCGGTCTGCTACGAGTCGAGTGACCCGGTCGCGTACACCAAGTCGAAGGCGATCGCCCGGCTGCTGATCAACGGGACCGAGCTGTGCACCGCCTGGCGGGTCGGCGCCAAGAACCGCATGATCACCAACAACCACTGCCTGACCTCGTCCGAGGAGGCATACGACACCGAGGTGTGGTTCAACTACCAGTGCGCCAAATGCGGTGGGTACGACGTGTTCAAGCCGACCAAGGTCTGGGGCGACAAGGTGCTGGCCACCGACAAGACCTACGACTACACGCTGTTCACGGTGGACGGTTTCGCGTCGATCGAGAAGTTCGGCTTCCTCGTGCTGGACGTCGCGCGGCCCAAACGGGGACAGGAGCTCTACGTGCCACAACATCCGGCCGGTGAACCGGCCCGGATCGCCGGCAGCCAGGGCGAGGCGGCCGGCAACTGTGCCGTCGACAACCCCGACTACACCGGGTACACCGCACACTCGGACGTCTCGTACTTCTGCGACACCGCGGGCGGCTCCTCCGGCTCCCCGGTGATCTCCCGCGCCACCAACAAGGTGGTGGCCCTGCATCACTTCGGCGGATGCCCCAACTCCGGGGTCCGGGGTGATCTGCTGGCCGGGAGGTTGCGCGCGTACCTCTAGGTTTGAGGGGTGCTTTCGAAGATCACCCGGAGCTGGTGGCCCGACCTGCTGGCCGTCGTCGCTTTCGTGGCGCTGACCGTGGCCCTGGCCCGGGGCCACCTGCTCGACCTGGACCAGCAGGTCGCCGACTGGTCCCTCAGCCATCAGCCATCGGTGCCGTTCTGGACCGCCCGGGTCTTCAACTACCTGGGCCAGGGCGGGCAGGTCCTGATGCCGGTCGCGGTGATCCTGACCGGCCTCCTGGTGTGGCGGACGAGGTCGATCCGGGCGGTCCTGCCGTTCGTGGCGGCGTTCGTGCTCACCCTCTTCACCATCGGCCCGGCCAAGGTCTTCTTCGACCGGGCCGCGCCGAAATTCACCGGCCCGGATCGGGCGGTGCTGTTCAACCCGTACGCCGAGGGCGATCTCGCGTTGAGCTACCCGTCCGGCCACATGGGCAACGTGCTGGTCTGGTATGCCGTTCTGGCTCTGCTGGCGACCGCACTGCTGGGCCGGTCACTGACCAGGACCGAGTGGATCGCCATCCGGGTCGTCCCGGTGGTGATCGTCTTCGTGACCACGGTCTACCTCGGCTACCACTGGATCACCGACTCGGTCGCCGGCGTTCTGCTCGGCCTGGTCCTGGCCCGGCTGCTGGAGCGAATCCGGTGGGATCGGATTCCGATGCCGCCCCCACTGACGGAGTGGAGCCAACCGGCCGGATTGCGGTGAACCACGCGATGTCAGAGATGGATCCCGCCGAGATTGCCGTTTACTGACATCCACGCGATCCAGATGTCTGTCATCCCAAGGTTGACACACATCTCCCCTATGATGGGTCCGTGGATCTGGCGGCTTTCACTTCAGTGTCTCCGGGCGATCTCGTGCGGATCTCCGGAACGGACCTGCGGCACGGTTCCTGGGAGCATTCCGCCTTCGTCCCGTCGCCACTTCCGCGAGTTCCACCCGCCCTGACATCGCGGACGTACCGCGCGGTAGCGGATGCGCGGGCTGCCTTGGCGGCTCTCGACAGCACGGCCCGTCGGCTTCCGAACCCCCGGATCTTCCGGCGGCCCGCGCTCCAAGCGGAGGCGCAGAGCACGTCGGCCCTGGAGGGCACCTATGCGCCCCTGAGCGAGGTGCTGACCGCAGACGAGGATCGCCCACCGAACCTCGATCTTCGTGAGGTGCTCAACTACGTGCGGATGGGTGACACGGCATTCGGCTGGATCGAAGCCGGACAGCCGGTGAGTGTCGGCATGCTCGAGGAGTTACAGGCACTGCTCGTGCAGGGCACTCGTGCGGAGAGCGCCGCCTCCGGCGCGCTGCGCGGCCATCAGGTGGTGGTCGGGCGGCGTGCCGATGCCGATCCGCGGGCGATTCCGGTTCACGCCGCGCGTTTCGTGCCCTCGCCGCCGGGCCCGGATCTCCGGATCAACCTTCAGCAGCTTCTCGACTGGATGACCGACGACGAGGTCTCCTGGGAGATCGACCCGGTGGTCGCCTCTGCGATGGCTCACTACCAGTTCGAGACGCTACACCCCTTCCACGACGGCAACGGGCGGATCGGTCGCTTCATCATCGTCGTGCATCTACTGCTGCAAGGCGTGCTGGCCGAGCCCACCCTCACCGTGTCGCCCTGGTTCGAGGTGCGTCGGTCGGAGTACTACGACCGGCTCCTCGCCGTCAGCACGGGTGGGGACTGGGACGCGTACATCAAATTCTTCGCCATGGGCCTGGGTGCGTCGGCGGAGAGCACCCATCGGAGGATGGGTGCCCTGGTCGAGGTGCAGGCCTCCTTGAAGGAGCGGATCCGCGGCTCGGCGCTACGGGCGGACACCGCTCACGCCCTCGTCGACTTTGCGATCACCCGTGCCTCGTTCACGGTACGAGCGGTCGAACGAGGCCTCGGCATCTCGTATGGCAGGGCCAATACGCTGGTCAATCAGCTCGTCCAACTCGGCGTGCTGGCGCCGGTGGAGGAGCGGGCGAGCGCGGTCAACAGGCGTTTCTTCGCCCCCGCAGTCTTCGACGTGCTGGTCAGCGACCCGGGGTCCTGATCAATCGATGGAGGTTCCGGCCCGGAGCACCGTGTGAAGGGTCAGGTCGGGGGAGAGCACGACCAGGTCGGCGCGCAGGCCCGGGCGGATGGCGCCCAATCGATCGGAGAGGCCGAGGAGGCGGGCCGGGGTGGTCGCGGCCATGATCGCCGCGTCGACCAGGGGCAGGCCGGCGGCCACCGCGTTGCGCAGGGCCACGTCCATGGTGAGGGTGCTGCCGGCGATCGAGCCGTTGTGGGCGAGCCGGGCCACCCGGTCGGCGACCACCACCTCCTGGCCGCCCAGTTCGTACCGGCCGTCGGGCATTCCGGTGGCGTCCATCGCGTCGGTGATCAGCATCGCGTGGCCGGGGCCGGCGCTGCGGGCGGCGAACGCGAGCATGCCCGGGTGCAGGTGGATGTTGTCGGCGATCAGTTCGCACACGACGGTCGAGGAGAGCAGTCCGACGACCGGGCCCGGCTCGCGGTGGTGCGGCGGGCGCATGCCGTTGAACAGGTGGGTGGCCACGGTCGCGCCGGCCGTCACCCCGGCGTGGGTCTGGCCGTACGTGGCGTCGGTGTGCCCGATGGCCGCCAGAACCCGGTGTTCGGCCAGGTAGGTGATGGCCTCCAGAGCGCCCGGCAGTTCCGGGGCGACGGTCATCATCCGTACCGTGCCCTCGCCGATCTTGATCAGGTCTTTGATCTCCGACATCGAAGGGTCACGCAGGTAGGCCGGGTTCTGCGCGCCGCAGCGCACCTCGGAGAGGTAGGGGCCCTCGAAGTGGATCCCGGCCAGTGTCCCGTCGGCGACCAGCGGCTGGAAGGCCAGCACCGCCGACCGCATCAGCTCGAACGGTGAGCTGACCAGGCTGGCCAGCATCGTCGTCGTCCCGTGCCGCAGGTGGAAGGCGGCGGCCGCCGCAGCGGAGGCGGGATCTCCGGTGGTGAACGTGTGCCCGCCGCCGCCGTGACAGTGCAGGTCGACGAACCCGGGCACGATCACGTCGTCGCCCACGCTGTCGTCCGGGACGATCGCCGCGATCAGTTCGCCGTCCAGGTCGAGGTGGCCGGGAACGACCGCGCCGGGGGTGACGATCCGGCCGGAGATTCGAGTCACGATGCGCCTTTCGGGAGGGTCACGGCTTGCCGGAACGGCTGTCCAGGGCGAGCAGGGCGGAGCCGAGGCAGCCGGCGGTGTCGCCGAGCTCGGCCCGGACGATCTCGGGCGACCTGTGGAACGTGACCCGTTCGGCGATCGCGGCCCGCACCGGCAGCAGCAGGTCGTCGCCCGCTTCGGCCAGGCCGCCGCCGAGCACGACCACCCCGACGTCGTAGAGCGCCTGCGCGGTCAGCAGCCCGTCGGCCAGCGCCTCCACGGCGTCCAGCCAGACCTGCCGGGCCAGCTCCTCGCCGCGGGCGGCCCGGGTCGCCACGTCGAACGCGGTCGCGCCCGCCTCGCCGGACAGCTCGGCGTACTTGCGGCCGACCGACTTGGCCGACGCCTCCGCCTCCAGGCAGCCGCGCAGGCCGCATCCGCACTCCGCGCCGCCCGGCCGGACCACGACGTGTCCCAGTTCGCCGGCTGCGCCGTGTGCTCCCGGGTAGCCGCGGCCGTCGATGACGAGGCCTCCGGCTATGCCGGTACCGATAGCTACGAACAGGACATGTCGCCGGCCGCGTCCGGCGCCGAGGCGAGCCTCGGCAAGAGCGCCGACACGCACGTCGTGGCCGAGCGCCGCGGGCAGGTCCAGGCGCTGCTCGGCAAGTTCCTTCAGCGGTACGTCACGGAAGCCCACATTCGCCGACCACACCGCCACGCCGTTCAGCTCGTCGACGACACCCGGCACCGCGATGCCCGTCGCGATCGGCGTGAGCCCGTCGGCACGAGCCCGGACGGCCAGCCCTTCGGCGACGGTCAGGATCGTCTCGGTGACCGCCTGCGGGCCGCGCTCGGCCCGGGTCGGGTGCCGTTCCTCGTGGTGGACGGCGCCGTCCGGCCGGACCAGGGCGCACTTCATCCCGGTGCCGCCCACGTCGAGGGCGACGACGACCGGGTCGCTCATGCCAGGACTACGGAACGGCTGAGGTTGCGTGGGTGGTCGGGGTCGAGCCCCTGGGTGGTGGCCAGTGCGAGGGCCACCCGCTGGGCCAGGATCAGGTCGGCCATCGGGTCGAGGGGGGCCCGCTTGCCCGCCCAGCGGCCGATCGCGCCATAACCGCCGTGGTGCCGGCTGTGCACGAACGCGGCGCCGGTCGCCTCGACCTCCTCGGCCAGGCCGGCCGGAACGTCACCGAAGGCCCACACCACGCGGCGCGGGCCGGCGATCGCGATCGGGCCGTGCCGGTAGTCCATGGCCGGGTACGACTCGGTCCAGAACCCGGCGGTCTCCCGGCACTTGAGCGCGGCCTCCTCGGCCAGTCCGACGGTCCAGCCGCGGCCGATGAAGGTGATCTGGTCGACCAGCGACGGGTGCACCGGCAGCGGCAGCCGGATGGCCACCTCGGCGTCGGCCGCCGCGGTCTCGATGTCGTGCCCCAGGTGGGCCCGGAGGGTGGCCAGCACGCTGGTGGCGAACCGGGTCTGCACGACCGACTTCTCGTCGGCGAAGTCGAGCACGACGGAGTGGCCGGCGATCTCGGTGGCCGCCTGGCCGGCGTCGGCGGTGAAGACGGTGACCGGGGTGTGCTCACCGACCGTGCGCATCACGTCGAGGGTCTCGGTGGTGGTGCCGGACCGGGTGATCGCGACGAGCCTGTCGTAGCGCCTGCCGTACGGGAAGTCGGAGGCCTGGAAGGCGTCGGTCTCCCCGTGTTCGAGCTGCTCACGCAGTACCGCGTAGGACTTGGCCATGAACCAGGAGGTGCCGCATCCGACGACGGCGACGCGCTCCCCACGGGCCGGCAGCCCGGGGGACTCGGCTAGTTTCGCCGCCTGCCGCCAGCACTCGGCTTGTGTGGCGATTTCCGCTTTGACATGGCTCATGTCGGTTCCTCACCGGTAGGTGCTGCGCATTCGCGCTCGGTTCCCGGGTCTTTCGCGCGTTATTGTGCTCAGAGTGCTGCCGCGGGGGCAAGTTCCAATGGTCCTTCGCGCATCAGATGGCTTTGCTTCCGGGCCTTTCGCGCACTAATGTGCACACACTTATCATGGAACGTGCATCGGAGAGTGGTGGGTGGACCGGTACGCGCGGTGGAATGCCCTGCTTGAGCTACTGACGGAGAGCGGCCGGGTGACCGTGGAGGAGGCCTCCGAGCGCCTCGACGTGTCCCAGGCGACCATTCGCCGCGACTTCGACCAGCTCGCCCAGCAGCAGATGATCACCCGCACCCGGGGTGGCGCGGTGGCCAACGGGGTCTCGTACGACCTGCCGCTGCGCTACAAGAGCGCCAAGCACTCCGCCGAGAAGCAGCGCATCGGTGAGACCGCCGCCCGCCTGGTCGCCCCCGGCACCGTCGTCGGCCTCAACGGCGGCACCACGATCACCGAGGTCGCCCGGGCGCTCGCGGTCCGCCCCGACCTCAACGCCGGCGGCGAGGGCTCCCAGCTCACCGTGGTCACCAACGCGCTGAACATCGCCAACGAGCTGCTGCTGCGCTCCCGCATGAAGATCGTGGTCGCCGGTGGTGTGGTGCGCCCGCAGTCCTTCGAGGTGGTCGGCCCGCTCGGCGGAGCGCTCCTCAAGGAGGTCACCCTCGACATCGTGCTGCTCGGCGTCGACGCGCTCGACGTCGAGCTGGGCGCGGCCTCCCACCACGAGGGTGAGGCGTCGATGAACAGCCTGATGGTCGCCCGGGCCAAGCGGGTCGTGGTGATCGCCGACTCGTCCAAGCTGGGTGGCCACGCGTTCGCCCGGATCTGCCCGATCAGCAAGATCGAGACGCTGGTCACCGACTCCGGGGCGTCCGCTTCGACGATCGCCGCGTTCCGGGAGGCCGGAGTGGACGTCATCACCGCCTGATTTCCTCAGATCGGCCGTGATTTAGCCGATCGGGTGGCAGCTATTTGGACGGACCGTAGTCGATGTGTCGCGTCGGGTAGCGTCTGCGGGGATCTTCGGTGCGTCCTATGCTGAGGATCCCTCGTGAAATCCGTGGTCACCGATGCCGTCTGGGAGCGCCATGCAGCCCGCCGCCGAACCGACCGGTGACCAGCCGGTCGAGGAGCAGCAGCACATCCCTGCCCCACGTGTGGCGGAGCCGGTCACCCCCGTTCCGGAGGCCGCGCTCACCGATCGGGAGCAGGAGATCCTCGCGTTCGAGGGCAAGTGGTGGAAGCACGCCGGCTCCAAGGAGCAGGCCATCCGGGACACCTTCGGCCTCTCCTCGACCCGCTACTACCAGCTCCTCAACAGCCTGCTCGACAACCCGGCCGCCCTGGAGAAGGACCCGGTCCTGGTCGGCCGCCTCCGTCGCCTCCGCTCGGCCCGCGCCCGCACCCGCCGCCGCTGAACCCAGCCGGGTCGGCGGTGAGGTCAGGGCTGGTGGGAGTCGGCGTACGCGGCCAGCCACGCCACCTGGTCCGGGTCCAGTGAGGGGCGGACGCGAGAGCGGGCCGTCGCCACGTTCGCCGCGGTGACCGTCGTCGCCTCCAGCGAGTCGCGCATCGCGGCCAGCGCCGACTCCCGGATCAGCGCGGCACAGTCGGCGGCCGAGAACCCGTCGAGCGAAGCGCCGAGCTCGACCAGGTCGACCGACGAGTCCAGCGGAACCGCCTTCGACGACGCGCGCAGGATCGCGGTCCGGGCCTCGGCGTCCGGCGGCGGCACGAACACCAGCCGCTCCAGCCGGCCCGGCCGCAGCAGCGCCGGATCGATCAGGTCGGGCCGGTTGGTCGCGCCGATCACCACCACGTTGCGCAGGTCTTCGACACCGTCCAACTCGGTCAGCAGCGCGGCCACCACCCGATCGGTGACACCGCCGTCGGTGCCCTGCCCACGGGCCGGGGCCAGCGCGTCCACCTCGTCCAGGAAGACGAGTGTCGGGGCCGCCTCCCGGGCCCGGCGGAACAGCTCCCGCACCGACTTCTCACTGTCGCCGACCCACTTGCTGAGCAGCTCGGCGCCTTTGACGGAAAGGACGTTCGCTTTACCCGTACCCGCGATGGCTTTGACCAGATAGGTCTTTCCGCAGCCGGGCGGGCCGTAGAGCAGCACGCCGCGCGGCGGCGAGACGCCGAGCCGGGCGAACGTGTCCGGATAGGTGAGCGGCCACAGCACCGACTCGGTGAGCACCTGCTTGACCTCGGCCATGTCGCCGACGTCGTCCAGGGTGACCGCGGCGACCTCCAGCGTGGACTCGGCCATCGAGGTGGGCCGGACCACGTCGAGGGCTGCCTCGAAATCGGCCATGGTGACTGTCGGCGACGGCGCCTCCTTCTGCCGGAGAGCGGCCCGGACCCCGGCCTCCCGGGCCAGCGCGCCGAGATCGGCGGCGACGAAACCGGGGGTACGCCCGGCGACCTCGTCCAGCCGCACATCCTCGGCCAGTGGCATCCCGCGGGTCAGCACGCCCAGCTGCTCCCGCCGCATCGCCGAATCCGGCAGCGGCACGGTGAACTGGACGGACAGCAGCTCCGGGGCACGCAGCGACGGGTCCACCGACTCCGGCTTGCTCGTGGTGCAGACGACAGCGGTCCCGTCGGCGAGCGTGTCGGCCAACACCTGACGGAACACCGTGGAGATCGGGCCGGGCTCCTCACGTGGAGCGAGCGCCTCGACATCGGAGATCAGCAGAACGGCCGGCTGCCTCGCTCGTACCTCCTTGGAAAGCTCTCGCAACCTGGCCGCCGCCGCATTGTTGGTGAGAGCCGCGAGCTCGGGCGCCCAGACCGTGCGCACCTCGGCGCTGACCGCCGCGCCGACCGCCCGGACCAGCGCCGATTTGCCGGACCCGGCGGGGCCGGAGATCAACACGCCGAGTGTCACCCGGGTGCCCAGTTTGGCCAGCACCTCCCGGTGGTGGAAACCGAGATCGAGCAGTTCCTCCAGCTCCTTGGCCTGGGCGCGGAGGCCCGGCAGATCGTCCAGGCTGAGCGGCGGCACATCCGGGTCGGTCGAGGCCGGCGCGTCCGGGGAGACCGCCGGGCGGGCCGCCGGAGCGGCGGCCGCGGACGGGCCGTCCTGCCAGGCGACGACGGTGTCCATGGTGACCAGCGAGGCGTCGCCGCCGGCCACCTCGATCACGTTGAGCAGGGTGCTCGTCCAGGCGTAACCGACCCGGTTGGCGAGACTGCGCCGGGCCGCCTCGACCAGGGGCCGGTGCCCGGCCTCCGGGAGCACGTCCTGCGGCAGCAGGGAGACGTCGTCGCCGGCGCTGACCACCTTGCCGAGCAGCGCCAGCCGCAGCATCTCGGGGGAGACCACGGCGACCACCTCGGCCGGGCCGGCCAGGGTCACCCTGGTCGCCTGCGTCACCGGGACCGGCGTGACGGTGACCTGGCCGCCGTCGCGCATGCCGAGGTTGCCGAGGGTCAGATCGTCGGCGTAGAGCAGGCCCCGCCCGGCCGTCGACTCGGCCTTGGCCACGATCCCGGCCGTGGTCCGGGCACCGGTCAGCCGCACCGGATCGCCGGAACGCAGAGCCAGCGCGGCCATCACCTCCGGGTGCAACCGCACGATGCCACGTCGCGCGTCCAGGGCGGCCGGTCGCAGGGTCACGGTCAGCGTGAGGTCATCGGCCACCGGGCGTGCCTTTCCGAAGGTGGGTGGGACTGCGGCGTCCACGCTATCCGGCGCTGGGTAGCGCTGTCGGCTGAGAGGTTTCACAGGCACCGCTCAGTTGGATCGAGCTAGCGTGTGCGCCATGCCTGACCTGACCGCCGGACTGCGCCGTGCGCTTTCCCGGCTTCCCCGGCGCCGGGTCCTGCCCGCGGCCGCCGCTCTCGTGGTGCTGGCCGGCGCCGCCGTCTGGGCGGTCCGCCCGGCGCCTGACGCCTGGACCACCGAGGATCTCCGGATCGCCGGCGCCGACGTCGAGCTGGACGCCCGTTTCTACCTGCCCGCCGACCGGGACGGCAAGGTGCCCGCGGTGCTGCTGGCCCACGGGTTCGGCGGTTCCAAGGAGTCGGTCCGGGAGGACGCCGAGTCGCTCGCCGAGCGGGGTTACGCGGTCCTCGCGTACACCGCCCGCGGGTTCGGCCGCAGCACCGGGCAGATCCACCTGGACAGCCCGGACCACGAGGTCAAGGACGCGCAGAAGCTGCTCGACTGGCTGGCCGCCCGTCCCGAGGTGGTCACCGACACCGCCGGGGACCCGAAGGTCGCGGCGGTCGGCGGCTCCTACGGTGGCGCTCTGGCGCTGCTGCTGGCCGCCCAGGATCAGCGGGTCGACGCGATCGTCCCGCAGATCACCTGGAACGACCTGAACCAGGCGCTCGTCCCGGGCGGGGTCTTCAAGAAGGCGTGGGCCGGCTACTTCTTCGGCAACGGAGCGGGCTCGCTGATGCCCGGCGGCCGCGGCCAGGAGCAGGGCGATCCCGCGTGCGGCCGGTTCGCCGAGGACGTCTGCAAGGCGTACCTGCAGATGGCCACCACCGGCACCCCCGACGAGACCACCAAGGCCCTGCTGCTCAAGTCCAGCCCGGCCACCGTGCTCGACCGGATCAAGGCGCCGACGCTGCTGATCCAGGGCGCGGTCGACACCCTCTTCCCGCTCTCCGAGGCGGACGCCAACGCCAAGGGCATCGCCGCGGCCGGCACCCCGGTGCGGGTCGCCTGGTTCACCGGCGGCCACGACGGCGGCGGTGGCCCGCGCTCCGACTCCGACCGGCTGAAGTACCTGACGGTCCAGTGGCTCGACCACTACCTGAAGGGCGAGGGCGACGCGCCCGGCGACGACTTCACGTTCTCCCGGGTGGCGGGGTTCAGCGCGCTCGACCGCGGGCTGGTCACCAACGGCTACTCCACCGGCTCGTACCCGGGCCTCACCGGCACCGGCAGCACCGAGATCACCGTGCAGGGCGCGGCGCAGCCGATCGCGAACCCGCCGAACGGCAACCCGGGCGCCATCTCCTCGGTGCCGGGCATCACCAGCCGGCTCAGTTCGGTGCTCAGCGGCGGCGTCGCCATGGACGTCCCGGGCCAGCACGCGAACTTCGAGTCGGCCGCGCTGACCACTCCGGTCGAGGTGGCCGGCGCGCCCACGGTCCGGCTGCGGGCGGGGTCACCGACGGGCGAGGCGGTCCTCTTCGTCAAGCTCTACGACGTCGACGCCAACGGGTCGGCGACGCTCAGCGCCGGCCTGGTCGCGCCGATCCGGCTCACCGGCCTGCCGGCCGATATCGCACAGGCCCAACCGGTCAGCGTCACGCTTCCGGCGATCGTTCGGCAGATCGAGGCAGGTCATACGGTACGGGTGACAGTCGCCACCTCCGACCAGGCATTCCTCACGCCCGCCCAGCCGGCGACGTACACGGTCGCGGTGGAGCCGGCGCTGACCCTGCCGACGCTGACCGGCACACCGATCGCCGATCCGGGCAGCCTCTGGTGGTACGTGCTGGCCGGCGTGATCGGCGCGATCCTGCTCGGGCTGGCCGTGCTGCTGCTGGTCAGCCGGATCCGGCACCGGCGGCGGGACGTCGCCGTGGTCGCGGAGCACGTGGACACCCCGCTCGTGGTGAACGGGCTCCGGAAGGCGTACGGCGACGGGTTCGTGGCGGTCCAGGAGATCGACTTCACCGTTGAGCGCGGTCAGGTCGTCGGCCTGCTCGGCCCGAACGGCGCCGGCAAGACCACCACGCTGCGGGTGCTGATGGGCCTGACCCAGCCGACCGCGGGCGAGATCTACGTCTTCGGGCACCGGCTGGTTCCCGGCGCCCCGATCCTGTCGCGGGTCGGCGCGCTGGTCGAGGGCCCCGGCTTCCTGCCGCACCTGACCGGTGAGGAGAACCTGAAGGCGTACTGGCAGGCCACCGGCCGTCCGTGGGAGGACGCTCACTTCGCCGAGGCCCTGGAGATCGCCGGCCTGGGCGACTCGGTGCACCGCAAGACCCGCAAGTACAGCCACGGCATGCGGCAGCGGCTCGCCATCGCGCAGGCCATGCTCGGCCTGCCGGAGCTGCTGGTGCTCGACGAGCCGACGGACGGACTGGACCCGCCGCAGATCGCCGAGATGCGCCGTGTCCTGCAGCGGTACGCCACCGACGGCCGGGCCGTGCTGGTCTCCAGCCACCTGCTCGCCGAGGTGGAGCAGACCTGCACCCACGCGGTCGTCGTCAACAAGGGGCGGATCGTCGCGTCCGGCCCGGTCAGCGACATCGTCGGGGACTCCCCGTCGGTGCAGCTGGACGTCTCGGACGTGCCGGCGGCCACCCGGATCCTTCAGGACCTGGGGGTGGCCTCGGTCAAGACCGAAGGCCCCAACGGCCTGATCGTCGACATGAACGGCACGGCCCGCTCCGAGGTGGTGGCCTCCCTGGTCGGCGCCGGCATCGGGGTGGACCGGCTGGTGCCACGCCGCCGCCTGGAGGACGCGTTCCTGTCCCTGGTCGGCGACAACTCGCGAGGAAGTGGAGACCGATGAGCGAGCTGGCGAGCGAATCAATCAGCACAGGTTCAACGTCGTCGCGACACCGGAGCGCAGCGGAGGTGGCGCGATGACCACGTTGGAGGCGGCTTCGGGCTACAAGCCGTCGCGCACCATGCCGCTCTGGGCCGAGGTGCGCCGGCAGGCGTCCCGGCGGCGTACCCAGCTGGCGCTCGGTTTCATGGTCCTGTTGCCGTTGATCGTGCTGGCCGCCTTCGAGTTCGGTGGTGGCGGCGGTGGCGACGACGACGGCAACGGCGGCGGCGCGTTCAGCAGCATGTCCGACCTGGCCACCTCCGGCGGGCTGAACTTCGCGCTCTTCGGTCTCGCCGTGTCGGCCGGGTTCCTGCTGGTGGTGGTGGTCGCGCTGTTCTTCGGCGACACGGTGGCCAGCGAGGCGAGCTGGGGCAGCCTGCGCTACCTGCTGGCGATCCCGGTCCCGCGGGCCCGGCTGCTCGGCGTCAAGCTGACCGTCGCCGCCGGCTATTCGCTGCTGGCCATGCTCCTGCTGGTCGGCACCAGCCTGCTGGTCGGCACCCTGCGGTACGGCTGGTCCCCGATGGGCAGCACGATCGCCGCCGAGATCCCGCCCGGCGAGGGTCTGCTGCGGCTGCTGGGGATCTGCGCCTATCTGGCGACCACCCTGCTCGTGGTGGCCGGCCTGGCGTTCCTGCTGTCCGTGCTGACCGACGCCGCTCTCGGTGCGGTCGGCGGCGCGGTGCTGCTCTGGATCCTGTCCAGCATCCTGGACCAGATCGAGGCGCTCGGCAGCATCCGTAACGGCCTGCCGAGCCACTACTCGGACGCCTGGATGGGCCTCCTCTCGACTCCGGTGCAGAGCGAGGACCTGGCGAAGGGGGCGATCTCCGCGATCGTCTACGCGACCCTGTTCTGGGGCATCGCCTTCTACCGCTTCACCCGCAAGGACGTCACCTCCTGACGGTGTGCCCCGGTCGCAATTGGGTTGACGGCCGGGGCACCCGCACGGTGGCATGACGGCCGTGACGGCTGACTTCTCGATCCGCCCGGCCCACCCCGACGACGCCGCGGCGTCGGCCGCGCTCCGCGCCGTGGTCCACCCCTATCTGGTCCGTGGTGAGGCCTCCACCCGCCGCACGTTCGCCGACCCACCACCCGGCGGGGACCGGATCTACCTGCTGGCCGAGAGCAACGGTGGGATCATCGGCCAGGCCTCGGCCTTCCGGGACACCCGCTCGTCGGATGCCGGCTTCGGCCGGATCGCGTTGCACGTGCACCCGCAGCACCGGGGCCGGGGTGTCGGCACGGCTCTGCTCACCGAGGCGACCACCCATCTGCGGTCGATCGGGGTGTGCCGGGCGAGTTGCTGGGCCCGGCCGGAGTCGGCCGGGTTCGCCCGCGCCCACGGGTTCGAGCCGTCCCGCGAGATGCGTTTCTCGGGCCTGGACCTGACCGGGTTCGGCGATCGGCCGTTCGTGCCGGCGCCACCCGGGATCCAGGTGGTGCGGCTGCGCGAGGTGACCGAGGAGGCGCTGTACGCGGCGGATGTGGCGGCCGCGACGGACGAGCCGGGTGAGGCACCGCCGCAGCCCACGCCCTACCCGCTGTGGCGTTACGAGATCTGGGACGAGCCGGGCCTGGACCGGGACACCAGCATCGCCGCCGTCGCGGACGGCGTGATCGTGTCGTTCTCGCTGGTGCTGCGGGACGGCGACCGGATGTGGTCGGACATGACCGCCACGGTTCCGGAGCATCGCGGCCGTGGTCTGGCCCGCCTGGTCAAGTACGCGGCCCTGCGCCGCGCCGCGGCCTCCGGCGTACGAACCGCCTACACCAGCAACGCCGAGGAGAACAAGCCGATGCTCGCGGTCAACGACCGGCTCGGCTACCGCACGGTGGCCACCCAGGTGTCCTGCGTGGCTCAGCTCTGAGAAGTCAGCCCCGAGAAGGAGGTGGCTCACACATCGGGAAGACCGTGTGGCGTACGCGGGATCTCGTCGTAAGGTGTTGGAAACAACTGAATACCTCATCCAGAGGGGCAGAGGGATACGGCCCGACGAAGCCCCGGCAACCACCGCGCAGCGATTCTCGATGACGAGCCGCGCGTGGCAGGTGCTAATTCCGTCCCCGTTTCGGCAGGTCGCCGCGGGGAAAGATGAGAGGAAACTCTGATGACGTCTGTCGTTGACGCACCCTCGACCACCTCCACGTCGCCCGCTCGTGGCCTGATCTGTCGCGCTTGCAGCTCCGAGTACCCGCTGGCCGCGCAGCACGCTTGTTACGAGTGTTTCGGCCCGCTCGAGGTCGCCTACGACGAGGCGGCGCTCGCGCGGGTGACCCGGGCCCAGATCGAGGCGGGCCCGCAGAACATCTGGCGTTACGCGGCCCTGCTGCCGGCCGGCCAGGACCCGGCGACCCGGGTGACCCTCGACCCGGGCCTGACCCCGCTGGTGGCGGCCCCGCAGCTGGCCGCCGCGGTCGGCATCGAGGCCCCGCTCTACGTCAAGGACGACTCGCAGAACCCGACGCACTCGTTCAAGGACCGGGTCGTCTCGGTGGCCCTGACCGCGGCCAAGGAGTTGGGCTTCAAGCGGTTCTCCTGCGCCTCGACCGGCAACCTGGCCAACTCGGTCGCCGCCCACGCGGCCCGGGCCGGTGTGCCGAGCATCGTCTTCATCCCGTCCGACCTCGAGCCGGGCAAGATCATCACGACCGCGGTGTACGGCGGCGAGCTGGTCGCCATCGAGGGCTCCTACGACGACGTGAACCGGCTGTGCAGCGAGCTCGTGGAGACCGACGAGTTCGAGGACACCGCGTTCGTGAACGTGAACGTCCGCCCGTTCTACGCCGAGGGCTCGAAGACGCTGGGCTACGAGGTGGCCGAGCAGCTCGGCTGGCGCATCCCGGCCCAGGTGGTCATCCCGATGGCCTCCGGCGAGCTGCTCACCAAGGTGGACAAGGCGTTCTCCGAGCTGGTCGAGATCGGACTGGCCGAGGCCCCGGAGGGCGGCTGGACGGTCTTCGGCGCCCAGTCCGAGGGCTGTAACCCGATCGCGGTCGCCCTGCACGCCGACACCGACGTGATCACCCCGGTGAAGCCGACCGGCATCGCCAAGTCGCTGAACATCGGTGACCCGGCCGCCGGGCCGTACGCGATCGAGGCCGTGAAGCGCACCGGCGGCTGGATGGACTACGCGAACGACGACGAGATCCGGGCCGGCATCCGGCTGCTCGCCGAGACGACAGGCATCTTCGCCGAGACCGCCGGCGGCACCACCGTCGCGGTGCTCAAGAAGCTGGTGGCCAGTGGCAAGCTCGACCCTGCCAAGGAGACCGTCGTCTACAACACCGGCGAGGGCCTGAAGACGCTCGACGCGGTGGCCGGCCAGGTTGGACCGACCCACACGATCAAGCCGTCGCTGCGCGGCGCCCGGGAGGCCGGCCTGCTCGGCTGACCCCGTTACGGGTCGTCCGAGCGGACGGGCGAAGGTCACCAATTCGTGACCAACTCTCACTGACTGTCACCGACGATCAGCCGGTTGTCAGAATTACCTCCTCCGAGGACTTGCACTCCGATCTCCGGATGGGCAGGATGCTCTCTGCGGGAGGACGCGACGCCGTACGAGGCCCCTCACCAGAGCTTGGCGACAATCTCCAGAGGGTCCCAACGATCCAGCGCTGACCCAAACGGCTACGTGCCCGGAGGTGCTGTGCGTCCGTCCTCCCGACCAACTTCCTTGCGGAGCACCCGCAGGACCCAGGGGCGCAGCGGCAGTTCGAGCGGGTAATGCCCGTCGGCCAGGCCCGCGTTCTTCTCGAACCAGTTGCGCACCCCGTAGGACGGGGTCAGTGCGATCGACCAGCCACACGCGAGCCAGTAGGCGGGCCAGAACAGCGGGCCGAAGAACGCGTACTGGCTCGCGTGCCGTGATTCGTGGGTGAACAGCCGGAGCCGTTCGTCGGCGAGCAGCCACTCGGCGGAGCGGTTCGTGATGATCACCGAGCCGACCGTGAAGCAGGAGCCGGCCGGCATCCGGAACCGGAAGTTCTCCGCGATCAGCACCCCGTGGCGTCCTCGCCGGACCTTCGTGCCGGTGCCGAGGGCCACCAGCAGCCCGACGAGGGTCGTCCCGTTCACCGCGGTCAGCGTCGTCCGCGTCACGTGCCACCCGCGCCCGGCCATCTCAGACCCGCCGGCGCATCTGCAACTCGGTGAGGACCCGCACGGTCGGGTGCGGCAGCCGGACCCCGGTGTCGGTGAAGCCCAGCTTCTCGTACGCCCGGACGGCCCGGTCGTTGCCGCAGACCACCTCGAGCAGCAGCTCGTCCCGCCCGGCCGCCGCGGACCAGTCGGCGACCGCCTCGACGAGCTGGCCGAGCATCTTGCCGCCCCGGGCGGCCGGAGTCAGGTAGACCGCGAAGATGACCGTGCAACCCGGCTCGCCGGGCACCGTGGTCCCGCCGGCGTGCCCGACCAGCGGCCCGCCCGGGTCGACGATGAACTGGGCCGTGTCCGGTCCCTCCGACGACTGCGCGATCCGCTGCCGGTAGTTCTCGTGCGGTCGTGCCGCGGCCTGGGCCAGGGTCTCCAGGAACGCCAGTGGACTGTCGGCCAGCATCTCCAGGCGAAGCGCCCGCATCCGCCCGGCGTCGTCCGGGGTCACCCGCCGTACGTCCCAGTTCTCCATGGGTCCATCCCTACCGCTGGGATGCCTGGTCGGCAACCGGGTTGTCGCTAAGTCGAGTGGCCCGGATGGGTCATGATTCGACGATGAGCGATGAGTTCCCGCGGCCGTACGCGGAGGAGCCCCCGGCCCCCGAGCCGGTCTCCGGTCTCCGGCTCGTGCGTACCCGCCCGTGGGGGGTCGCCGCGGCGGTGCTGATCACCTTCGTGGTCACGGTCGCCTATCCGTTGACCGTGAACGCCTTGATGACGTCGCCTGACTACGACTTCGGGCCGGCCTTCTGGGCCGCAGGGGTGACCATCGACGCCCTTCCCGAGGTCGTGTCGCTGACGATCGTCGCCGCGCTGGCGGGCCGCCGGGTGACCGTAGGCCGGGCACTGGGCTTTCTGGTGGCGTCGATCGGTCTGGTGTTCGCGCAGAGCCTCCTGTTCACGGCTCTTCCGTTCAGCACACTTCTGGAGGCCGGTCTGCCCCTGGAGGTGCTGTCGCCGGTGATCCATGCGCTGACGCTGCTCGCCCACGGTCTGCTGGGCATCGTCCTGTTCCCGCCGGTGTCCGGCCGCAGCAACCTGTGGGGTCTGGTGGTGGCCTCAGTGGCCGTGGCGGTACTGAACGCCGTGGAGTTGTGGACCCCGGTCCCCGTGATCGACGCGCTGCCGCTGGGGTGGCCGGCGGTGGACGCGGTCCTTCTGGTCGGTTGGGCGATTGCGGTGCTCGTCACGTCACCCTCGGCCGCCCCGGCATGGGTCGCCACCCCCTCTGACCTGGGCCGTCAAGATCCTTAGCCGAATCGCGGCCACCGGCGGGTGTTTCGCGGGAAGATGGGGTTTCTTGCACTCGCCATCGGAGAGTGCTAAACAAGTGATTGGCACTCGCGCATGCTGAGTGCCAGCAGGTCGGGACGGTGGGGTTCCGGTCGCGATGCTGCCATCGGCATCGGGGCACGGAGCCGGTCGTCGCGGGCTATCCGGCTCGGCCTGAGGACGTCACCTTCGCCAGGTGGTGGCGTCCGCAGACTTCCTCAACGTGCGGAGAGCGGGGCCGACGAGGCCCGGCGCCGCGGATGTCCGGGAGGACAACGCCGTATGGCCAAGATCATCGCATTCGACGAGGAGGCTCGTCGGGGCCTCGAGCGTGGCATGAACCAGCTCGCCGACGCCGTCAAGGTGACGCTCGGCCCCAAGGGTCGCAACGTCGTGCTCGAGAAGAAGTGGGGCGCCCCCACGATCACCAACGATGGTGTATCCATCGCCAAGGAGATCGAGCTCGAGGACACCTTCGAGAAGATCGGCGCCGAGCTGGTCAAGGAGGTCGCCAAGAAGACCGACGACGTCGCCGGTGACGGCACGACGACCGCGACCGTCCTCGCCCAGGCACTGGTCCGTGAGGGCCTGCGCAACGTGGCCGCCGGCGCCAACCCGATGGCCCTCAAGCGGGGCATCGAGGCCGCCGTGGCCAGCGTCTCCGAGGAGCTGAGCAAGCTCGCGAAGGACGTGGAGACCAAGGAGCAGATCGCCTCCACCGCCTCCATCTCGGCCGCTGACACCACGGTCGGCGAGAAGGTCGCCGAGGCCATGGACAAGGTCGGCAAGGAAGGCGTCATCACCGTCGAGGAGAGCAACACCTTCGGCCTCGAGCTCGAGCTCACCGAGGGTATGCGCTTCGACAAGGGCTTCATCTCGGCGTACTTCATGACCGACGCCGAGCGCATGGAGGCCGTCTTCGACGACCCCTACATCCTGATCGCGAACAGCAAGATCTCCGCGGTCAAGGACCTGCTCCCGATCCTGGAGAAGGTCATGCAGGGCGGCAAGCCCCTCGTGATCATCGCCGAGGACGTCGAGGGCGAGGCCCTGGCCACCCTGGTCGTCAACAAGGTCCGTGGCACCTTCAAGTCGGTCGCCGTCAAGGCCCCCGGCTTCGGTGACCGCCGCAAGGCCATGCTGGAGGACATCGCCATCCTCACCGGTGGCGCCGTCATCAGCGAAGAGGTCGGCCTCAAGCTGGACGCCGCTGACCTGTCCCTGCTGGGCCAGGCCCGCAAGATCGTCATCACCAAGGACGAGACCACCATCGTCGACGGTGCCGGCAACGCCGACCAGATCCAGGGCCGGGTCAACCAGATCCGCGCCGAGATCGAGCGCTCGGACTCCGACTACGACCGTGAGAAGCTGCAGGAGCGCCTGGCCAAGCTGGCCGGCGGCGTTGCGGTGATCAAGGTCGGCGCGGCCACCGAGGTCGAGCTCAAGGAGCGCAAGCACCGCATCGAGGACGCCGTTCGCAACGCGAAGGCGGCCGTCGAGGAGGGCATCGTCCCCGGTGGTGGCGTGGCGCTGGTCCAGGCCGGCAAGTTCGCGTTCGAGAAGCTCGACCTGTCCGGCGACGAGGCCACCGGTGCCAACATCGTCAAGGTCGCGCTCGACGCCCCGCTGCGTCAGATCGCCGTCAACGCCGGCCTCGAGGGCGGCGTCGTGGTCGAGAAGGTGCGCAACCTCGAAGCGGGTTGGGGCCTGAACGCCGCGAACGGCGAGTACGTCGACCTGCTGGCCGCGGGCATCATCGACCCGGCCAAGGTCACCCGCTCGGCGCTGCAGAACGCCGCGTCGATCGCCGCGCTGTTCCTCACCACCGAGGCCGTCGTGGCCGACAAGCCCGAGAAGTCCCCGGCTCCGGCCGGTGCCCCGGGCGGCGGTGACATGGACTTCTGAGTCCAGTCTTAGAACGGGCGGTCCGCTTCGGCGGGCCGCCCGTTCTGCTTTCCGTCCGTCATCGGCTCTGTCTTCCGTCACCGTCGGCGGTGCCGTCCCGGTTCGAGGGCCGTCAGCCACCGCAGCAGGACCCCGGAGAGTACGGCCAGAGCGCCCACTCGGGCCACGGAGGCACTGTCCGGGCCGGTCACCGGCACGTCGGGTGGCGTCGGTTCCGGGGTGGCGGCGGTGACCCGGACGGTGATCGTGCCGGTGGCGGTGCCGCCCCGCCAGTCGGTGACCGTGTAGGTGAACCTGTCGATCCCGGCGAACCCGGCGTCCGGGATGTACCGCACCGTGCCCGTGTTCCCGGCCGTGGCCGCGGCGGCACCGCCGATCCGGGCCGTTCCGTGGGCCGGCTGCCCGACGGCCACCAGGGTCAGGCGGTCACCGTCGGGGTCCGTGTCGTTCCCGGCCGGCCACAGGGTGACCTGCTCGCCGGACGTGACGGCGGTCAGGTCGCCGGTCACCAGCGGAGGCCGGTTCGGCACCCGGCCGGTCGGTGACGGCGATGCCGGCGGCCTGGTCGGAGGCACGGTGACCGGCGGGCCGGACGGCGACGGCGAAGCAGACGGCGACGGCGAAGCGGGTGGGGACGCAGATGGGGACGGCGACACGGAAACCGACGGCGACACGGATGCTGACGGCGACACGGATGCTGACGGGGATGTGGAAGCCGACGGGGACGTGGAAGCCGACGGGGATGCTGACGGGGACGCAGGTGCCGGCGGGGAGACGGACGGCGAGGCCGACGCGGACGGCGCCGGCGGTAGGAGCTGGACGGTCACCGAGGCGGTGGCGACGCGCCCCAGGTCGTCACTGACCACGTAGGTGAAGGAGTCCGAGGTGACGCCGGCCCGGGAGACGTACGTGATCGCCTGGTCGGTGTCGAGCCAGGCGGTGCCGTTGGCGGCCGCCCGGACCTCGGTCAGCGTGAGGGTCTGCCCGGTGTTCGGATCGTGGTCGTTGGCCAGCACGTCGAAGATCACGACCGTGGACCCGGCGACGGAGTAGGCGTCGTTCAGGGCGACCGGCGGAGCGTTGCGGACCAGCACGGTGAGCACGGCCGTCGAGGTGGCGTGGACCGGGTCCTCGATGGTGTACGAGACCGTGTCGAGGCCCTGGAACCCGGTCGCCGGGCGGTAGGTGAGGACCCCGCCGGCCTGCTGGATCGTGCCGAATCCGGGCGAGGTCGCCGCGACCAGGCTGAGCGGGTCGCCGTTCGGGTCGTCGTCGTTGGCGAGCACATCGACGGTGACCTCGGTGTTCGTGTCGGTGGTGGCGGTGTCGGCGCGGGCCTGTGGTGCGGCGTTGACCACTCCTATCGTCACGGTGGCGGTGGTCGTGCCGGTCCCGTCGCTGAGCCGGTAGTCGAACTGGTCCGCGCCGAGGTAGCCGCCTGACGGGGTGTACGTGATCGTCCGGCCCGGACCGGGGACCGCGGTCCCGTGGGCGGGCCCGGCCGTCACCGTGACGGTCAGGGTCTCGCCGTTCGGATCGTCGTCGTCGTTGGCCAGCACGTCGATCACCTTCGGCGCCCCGGCCGGGACGGTGACCGCGTCGGCGCGCGCCACCGGCAGCCCGTTCGCCACGTTCACCGTGATCCGCTCGGTGACGGTCCCGCCGTGCCCGTCGTCGATCGTGTAGTCGAGCTGGTCCGTACCCCAGAAGGTTTGATCAGGGGTGTAGCGGATGATGCCGCCTGCCTGGACCACCGCGGTGCCGTGCGCCGGGAGGGTGGTCCCGGCGATCCAGAGCGAATCGCCCGGATTGTCGTCGTCGGCCAGGCCGGGGCCGAGCACCGTGACGTCGATGTGCTGGCCGGTGCCGGTGTTGACGGTCCAGGGGGCGGCGCGCGGCGGAGCATTGCGCACGGTGACCGTGATGTTGGCGGTTCCGGGGGCGTTGTTGATGTCCCTGATCGTGTAGAGGAAGGTCACGTCGCCCCGGAACCCGAACGGCGGCTGGTAGCGGATCCGTCCGTTGTCGATCAGTGCGGTGCCGACCGCGGGTGTGCCGACCGTGTCCAGGGTGATCGCGTCGCCGTCCGAGTCGGAGTCGTTGCCGAGCACGTCGACCAGCACGTCCGTCTGATGATCGGTGGACGCCAGGTCGTCGGCCGCGGTGGGCGCGGCGTTCGCCACGTCCACCCAGACGTCCGCCACATCCTGATCGCCGTGACTGTCCTCGATCGTGTAGGTGAAGTGCGCCCGGCTCGCGAACCCGAACGCCGGGGTGAAGGTGAACGAGTTCCCGGACCGGATGACCGAGCCCTCGGACAGCGCGGGCGGGGTGAAGCTGATGACGGTGAGTGATTCCGGGACGTTCACGTCGGTGTCGTTGTCCAGCACGTCGATCACCACGGAATGCCCGGACCCGGTGCTGATCTCGTCGTCGGCGGCGACCGGTGCCACGTTGGCGGTGGTCACCGTGATCGTGGCGGTACGGAATCCGCCCGAACCGTCGGCGACCTGGTAGACGAGGGTGTCCGCCCCGGTCCAGCCGACCGCCGGCAGGTAGGTGATCCGCCCGTTCGACCCGGCGACCGCCGTGCCGTGCGCCGGGAGCCCGGCCAGGGTGATCGTCAGGGTCGCGTCGTCCGGGTCGCTGACCAGGGCCGGCACGTCGATGATGACCGGGGTGTTGTGCGTGGTGGAGACGGTGGTGGCGGAGGCGGCCGGCGGTGTGTTGACCCGCAGCGTCGCCGAGGCGGAGTCGTCGCCGGCGCCGGTGTCCCGGCCGTCCCCGGAGACGTCCAGGCCGGCGTCCGCGGACGCGGCGGCGGTCGAGTCCACCTCGGCGGGCACGGTGACGGTCGCCTGATGCCCGGCCAGCAACGGCCCGAGCAGGCAGGTGACGATCTGACCGGCGGGTGTGCACCCGGCCGGAAGGACGCCCACGGTGACCCCGGCCGGCAGGGTGAACGTGGCGCGGGCGGCCGGCTCCAGATCCGGGCCGGCGTTGGTGACGGTCGCGGTGTACGCCACCGGCTGTGGCGTGGCCGGCCGCTGCACCCGGTCCGGGCTGACGGTGAGCCCGGCGGCCAGATCGGCGTCCGGCTGGAGCACGGTGCTGGCCACCGTCCCGCCCGACGAGGTGACGCTGACACTCGTGGTCCGCCCGGTGTAGCTCGCGTTGACCTGGTTGGTGATCGCGTGCGCGGGCGGCACGGTCAGGGCGACCCGGACCCGGAACGTCACCCAGGTCGAGCCGAGATAGGGGATGCTGCCCAGCCGGAACACCGCGGCGCCACCGGCCACCTCGGAAGCGTCACCGTCGGCCGGGTCGGTGGCCGGCACCCCCTCGATTCTCAGTGAGCCCGGCACGTAGTCGGTGTACGCCGGGAACGCGTCCGAGACGACCACCCCGTCGGCCCAGTCGTTGCCCTCGTTGCGGACGTCGATCCGGTACTCGATCTCGTCGCCGGGCAGCAGCGCGCCGCCGTGCACGTCGGTGGCCGTCGAGGTGGTCACGATCTTCGGGGCGTACAGGTCGATGGCGATCGTGAGAACGCCCGGATAGTACGTCTCCCCGCTGGTCTTCATGCTCAGCGTGGCGCTGGTGACCGCGTTGCCGAGCACCCCGTCCGCGGCGATCTGGTCGATGTCGACGCCGAACAGGTTCGAGTACGGCGGATTCCGGCCCCCGACAGGTGTCCCGCCCTCGCTGACGGTGCTGTTGAAGATGTTGTTCGACGGGTTCGCCCCGTCGCTGAGCACCTGGCCGTTGAGCCGCAGCTCGTCGCCGAACTTGCCCAGGTCGCCCTCGTAGGCGACGGCGCCGACCTCGGCGTGCACCTGGCCGCTGTGCGGCGTCTCGAAGCCGGTCACCGGGATCTGCACCGTCTCGGTGCCGGAGATCGACCCGAAACCGTCGTAGACACGCAGGCTGCGGTAGTCCTCGGCGGCGTTGCGGTAGGCGATCACCAGGGTCCAGCCGGCGTACCTGTCGCCACCCCGGCCGGCCTGGATGTTCGCCACCCCGTAGACGCCGTTCCCGGCGCCGGCGACCAGAGCTGTCACGTCGGCGAATCCCTGGAAGGCGCCGGTCGGCGAGATCATGTTCAGACTGGTGGCGGTGATCGGGTTCCAGTTGGCGGCGGACGGCGTACGAAAGAGAACCTTGTCCTTGTCGGCCGGGGCCGGTGCGGGGGCGCCGCCGGAACTCGTGCGGGGATCCGCACCCCAGTAGAGCCCGGCGAAGAGAACGCTGCTGCCGGGCGGCATGGTGATCGTCGCGGTGCTGTCGTTGAAGGTCGCCGGGTCCCCGTCGGTGTCGGTCCAGACCATCGCGTAGCCGTTGTCGTTCAGCTCCTCGGTGGCGGTCGAGCCGGTGCCGTTGCGGGCGGTCGTGCACGGTGAGGTGGCCGGCGGGCAGGTGATGTTGGCGTTCCCGCGCAGCATGATCGCGCCGTTCGCGTTCACCTCGAAGCGGGCGGTGAACGCCGTGGTGATCGCCGCCGTGACCGGTCCGCCCGGCGACGCGGCGACCAGCACGGCCAGGACCAGGAGCAGGATGCCGAGCGACCGTCCCCGCACCACCTCACGCTAGCCGCCGGATCTCCGTCGCCGGGGTGAACGGCCGAAGGGGCGGGCCGCGTGTGCGACCCGCCCCTTGCCTTGTGCCAGGGTCAGGCCTGGCGCCGTCCGGCGCGGTGGCGGCCCGGCTTCTCGGAGGTGAGCAGGATCAGCACTCCGCCGACGACTATCGCGAGGACACCCGCGGAGACGGCCGGGACCAGGTCGGAACCGGTGGTCGGCAGATCCACCGTGGCGGCGGCGGTGATCCGGATGGCGATCGTCGCCTGCGCGGTGCTCCCGTTCACGTCCTGGATCGTGTAGGCCAGGGTCTCCGTGCCGGTGAAACCGGTGGGCGCCACATAGGTCACGGTCAGGTCGGTCAGGGTCGCCGTGCCACGCTCCGGCTTGCTGATCTTGAGGATTGTGAGGTCGCCGCCGTTCGGGTCGGTGTCGTTCGACGTCGGGTTGAAGGTGAGCGCCTCACCCGCCACGACCGTGTACCTGTCCTTCACCGCCACCGGCGCCGCGTCGACACCGGCCACGGTCACCGTCACGGTGCCGGTGGTCCGGTTGCCGTCCGCGTCCACGGCCTCGTAGGTGAACGAGTCGGTGCCCACGAAACCCTTGTCCGGGGTGTAGGTGAACGTGCCGTCCGGGTTCATCACCACGGTTCCGTGCTGCGGCTGCCCGACCGAGATCACCGAGATGGCGATGCCGTTCTCGTCGACCGTCGGCAGCGGGATGGTGACCGGCTTGTCCGGCTCGGTCTCCGCCTCCTTGTTCGGGGCGTGCGGGGCGGGCGAGACGGTCACCGTCACGGTGGCGCCGGCGCTCTGCCCGAGGGCGTCCTTGGTCGAGTAGTCGAAGGTGGCGACTCCGGAGAAACCCTCCGCCGGGGTGTAGACGACCTGGTTCCCGTCGACGGCCGCGGTGCCGTTGCCGGGCGTGCCGACCGACACCAGGGCCAGCGTGCCGTCCGGGTCGACGTCGTTGTCGAGCACCGGGATCGTCAGGATCCGCTGGTACGGGGTGGTCCGCTGGTCCGGGACGGCGACCGGCCGGTGGTCGGTCACGGTCACCGTCACGGTGCCGGTCGCCTTGCCGCCCGCACCGTCGCTCACCACGTAGGTGAACCTGTCGTCGCCGGTGAAGTCCTTGGCCGGGGTGTACCGGATCAGGTCACCGGAGACCGCCGCCGTGCCGTGGCCGGGCTCGCCGACCTCGGTGACCGCCAGCTCCTGGTCGGCGTTCGGGTCGCTGTCGTTGCCGAGCACGTTCACGTCGACGTACCGGCCGCTCTCCACCGCGGCGACGTCGGCCACCGCGACCGGCGCGGCGTTGCCCACGACCACGGTGACCTTTCCGACCGCGGAGTCCCCGGCCGCGTCCTCGACCGTGTACTCGAACGTGTCGGTGCCGTGGAAGGCCGCCTCCGGGCTGTACCTGATGGTCCGGCCGGCGTCGACGGCCACGTGGCCGTGCGCCGGTGCCGTGGCCCGGGAGACGATCAGCCGATCACCGTCCGGGTCGCTGTCGTTGGCCGTGACGTCGATGACGACCGAGCTGCCGGCCGGCGTCGAGACGGTGTCCGGGAGGGCCACCGGCACCGCCGAGACCATCACCGTGACGACTGCCGAGTCGGTGGCCCCGAGCTCGTCGGTGAGCTCGTAACCGAAGGTGTCGATGCCGGCGTAACCGGGTGTCGCCAGGTAGGTGAGGACACCGTCGGTGACCGCGGTGGTGCCGTGCGACGCCGTTCCGGCCCGGGCCACGCTCAGCACCTGGCCGGTGTTGGCGTCGGTGTCGTTGCCGAGCACGGCCAGCCGGGCGGCCACCCCGGACCGCACCGTGAACCGGTCGTCGAGCGCGATCGGCGCCACGTTGGCCACGGTGATCACCACCGACGCGGAGGCGGTGTTCCCGGCCGGGTCGGCGACGGTGTAGGTGAACAGGTCGGTCCCGCAGTACCCGGTGGCCGGGGTGTACGTGACACCGCCGTCCGCAGTGGTGACGAGCGTCCCGTGGGCCGGGGCGGTCGTCGCGGTCATGGTCAGCGCGTCGCCGTTCGGGTCGGCGTCGTTGGCCAGCACGTTGAACGTCACCGGGCTGTCCGTGCCGGTGCCCGCCGCGTCCGGGTGCGCCTGCGGCGGCATGTCGACGGCGACCACCGAGACCGTCGTGTGGTCGGTCCCGCCGTTGCCGTCGTCGATCGAGTAGCGGAACGTGTCGGTGCCGTGGAACCCGTCCCGCGCCTGGTAGCTGATCGCGCCGTTGACCACCGACGCGCGGCCGTTCGCCGGCGCCGAGTCGATGGCGACGGTCAGGGTGTCGCCGTTCGGGTCGGTGTCGTTGGCGAGCACGTCGAGCGAGGTCGGCGCGTTCGAGGACACGGTGAACGAGTCGGGGCGGGCGGCCGGCACCGCGTTGGCGACGGTGATCGTCACGGTGCCGGTGACGCTGTCCCGGCCGTCGCTGACCGTGTAGCTGAAGGTCTCGGTGCCACGGAAACCGCTGTCCGGGGTGTACGTGAGCGTGCCGTCGCCGTTGAGCACCACGCTGCCGTGCGCCGGCGTGGTGGTGCCGGTGATGGTCAGCGCGTCGCCGTTCGGGTCGGACGAGTGGCCGGCCGGGTCGATCACCACGGCGGTGGCGTGCCCGGTGCCCGCGGTCTCGGTCGCCGCCAGGGGCACGGCGTTGCCGACCTCCACCTCCACTGCGCCGGTCGCGGTCTGCCCGCTGTCGTCCCGGATGGTGTAGGTGAACTTCGCCGTACCGGAGAAGCCGTTCGGCGCGCTGTAGACGATCTTGCCGTTGACGATCTGCGCGGTGCCCCGGTTCGGAGTGGTCACCGAGCTGATGGTGAGCGGGTCCCCGTTCGGGTCGGTGTCGTTGTCCAGCACGTCGAGGGTGGTGGTCCCGCGGTAGGCGACACTGCCGGTGTCGTCGGCGGCGACCGGCGGGCCGTTGGCGACCGTCACCGTGACATCGCCGGTGGCGGTGCCGCCGTGACCGTCCGAGATGGTGTAGGTGAAGGTCACCACACCCTTGACCGTGGCCGACGGGGTGTAGACCACCTTGCCGTTGGTCACCCGGGTCGTTCCGGCGCCGGCCCGTGGCTGGGTCACCGAGTCGATCGTACGGGTGTCGCCGTTCGGGTCGTCGTCGTTGGCCAGCACGTCGATCGTCACCGGGGCGCCCTGTGCGGTCGAGGTGTCGTCGGCCACTGCGACCGGGTCGGCGTTCGCCGTACCGACGCTGATCGTGGCCGTGTCCGAGGCGCCGTTGGCGTCGGTCACCCGGTATTCGAAGGTGTCCGTGCCACGCCAGCCGGGGTCCGGTGTGTAGGTGATCGTCTGGTCGGCGTTGACCACCACCGTGCCGTGCGCCGGCGGGGTGCTGATCGTGATGGTGAGGTCGTTCCGGTTGTCGTCGGGGTCGGTGACGTCGTCGCCGACCCGGATGGTCACCGACGAGCCGTTGCCGGTGGTCGTCGAACCGCCTGTCGCCTTGGGCGAGCGGTTCAGGGTCAGGCTCACCCGGTCGGTGTTGTCGGCCGGGGTGGTGTCGTCGCCCACCCCGGTCACGCCGAGCTCGGCCGAGACCGTGTTCGCGGCGCTGTCGTCCACGATGGCCGGGAAGGTCGCCGAGGCGGTGGTGGTCGGCGCGATCGGGCTGAGCGCGCAGGTCACCCGGCGGCTGACGGCCGAGCAGCCGTTCGGCATCGCACCGGGGGTCACCCCGGCCGGCAGGTCGACGGTGGCGACCGGCAGCGGCTCGAGGCTCTCGCCGTCGTTGCGGGCCGAGGCGGTGTAGGAGACGGCGGCCGGAGTCGAGTCCCGGTTCACCACGGACGGCGTGACGGTCAGGTGGGCGACCAGGTCGACGCGTGGCCGCTGCACGGTCACCGAGGAGGTGTCACCGATGCCGTTCAGCACGAGTCCGGTGCTGGCGCCCACGTAGGCCATGGTCGGCACGTTGACGATCGAGGTGCCGGGGGCGGTGGCCTCGTTCACCCGGGCCCGGAAGGTGACCTGGGTGGTGCCGGCGACGGCCAGGTTCGGCAGGTTGAAGGTGAGCGGGGCAGCGGTGTCGGCGACCGGGTTCCCGGCCACCGTCATCGAGCCCGGCACGTAGGTCAGTCCGCTCGGCACCGCGTCGGTGAGAACGGCGTTCTTCGCGCCGTCGCTGCCCTCGTTACGGATCGCGATCCGGTACTCGACGGTGTCGCCGGGGTTCAGGTCGCCGCCGTTCAGGTCGGCGACCGTGGTGGTGGTGTCCAGGTCGGGGGCGAACAGGGCGGTGGTGAAGGTGATCGCGCCCGGGTAGAACGTGTCACCGACGGTGCTCAGCTGGAGCGCCGCCGAGGTGTCGTTGTTGGCCAGCCGCCCGGTGGCGTCGAACTGGTCGGCGTCGATGCCCATCAGGTTCTTCGCGTTCGGGTTGCGGGCGGTGTTCGCGACCCCGCCGGTGCTGACGCTGCTGTTGAAGAAGTTGGTGACCGGGTTCTCGGCGTCGGTCATCGAGACGCCGTTCAGCTTGAGGGCGTCACCGACCTTCCCGAAGTCGCCCTCGTAGACCACCGTGCCGATGGCCGTGTGGAACGCGCCGGTCTGCGGTGTCTGGATGCCGGTCACGGTGATGTCCACCGAGGCCGAAGTGCTGCTGACCACGCCGTAGCCGTCGTAGATGCGCAGGCTGTGCATCGGTTCGTCGGCGTGGTAGTACGCGATGACCAGGGACCAGCCGGCGTACCTGTCGTTGCCGGTGCCGGCCTCGATGTCGGCGACCCGGTAGGTGCCGTTGCCCGCCCCGGAGACCAGCGCGGTCACGTCCGCGAACTGCTGGTACGTGGTCAGCCCGGTCGGCTCGTAGTTGGTGGTCGCGGTGATACTCGCGAGAGCGCTGCCGGGCACCCCGAAGCGCACGATGCGCTTGCGGGCGGCGTTGCGGGCCACCGCCCCACCGGTGCCGGCGCTGGTGTCCGCGCTCCAGTACAGCCCGGCGAAGAGCACCCGGCTGCCGGTCGGCATGCTGACCGTCGCCTCGCTGTCGTTGAACGTGTCGGTGCTGCCGTCGACGTCGGTGTAGCCCATCACGTAGCCGTTGTTGTTCAACGTCTCGGTGCCGTTGTTGTCGTTGATCCCGTTCCGGGCGTGCGCACACGTCGCCGCGGACGCCGGGCACTGCATGTTGGTGTTGCCGGTGATCAGGATCGAGCCGTTCGTGTTGACGCTGTAGCGAGTGGTGAACGGGTTGGTGATCGCAGCCTGTGCGTCCTTCGACGAGACGGCGATACCGAACGTGACCACGAGTGCCATGGTGGTGATCGCCGTGATCACCTGCCGTGCGCGTGCGCGCAGAACGGCTCGGGGCATGTCTTCTCGCATCCTGGGTGGGGGGATCCGCGGGGGCGGGAAGCGGTGGGGGGCCGCGAACTGCAAACGCTAGAAACGGATGAGTGCAGAACGGGGGCAGATCGTTGCCCGTTGGGTTGCAGAGGCCGTGGCCCGCAGAATTCCCTCGCCGGGGTGAACGGCCGAAGCGCTAACGTGGGACGGGTGCGTGATCCCTCCGTCTCCCGCTACTCAGCCGGCCGTCTCTCGCCGATCCGTCGCACGGCCGATCTGCGGCGGCTGCGTGACGAACAGTTCGACGTCCTGGTGATCGGTGGCGGGGTCACCGGTGCCGGGGCCGCCGTCGACGCCGCGTCCCGGGGGCTCAAGGTCGCCCTGGTCGAGGCCCGCGACTTCGCCGCCGGCACCTCCAGCCGCTCCAGCAAGCTGATCCACGGCGGTCTGCGCTATCTGGAGCAGCTGGAGCTGCACCTGGTGCACGAGGCGCTGACCGAGCGCGGCCTGCTGGCCACCCGGCTCGCCCCGCACCTGGTGCGCCCGGTGCCGATCCTGGTTCCGCTGCCCAGCACCAACATTCCGAAACGGGCCTGGCAGCGTGGCTACTACGGGCTCGGCGTGGCGGCGTACGACGCGTTCGCCGGGGTCTTCGGCGCCGGCCGGGGCATGCCGCTGCACCGGCACCTGACCCGGGACGGCGCCCGTCACCTGTTCCCGAGCCTGCGCGCCGACAAGATCGCCGGCGCGATCCGCTACTTCGACGGCCAGGTCGACGACGCCCGTCTCGTGGTCAACCTGGCCCGGACCGCGGCCAGCCTGGGCGCGGCCGTCGCCACCAGCGCCCGCGTGGTCGGTTTCGTCCGCGAGGCCCGGCAGGTGGTCGGCGTCCGCGTGCGCGACCTGGAGGCCCCCGATCAAGAGCCTTTCGAGGTACGGGCACGCACCGTCGTCGCCGCGACCGGGGTGTGGAGCGACGACATGTCGCAGATGCTCAACGACGTCGGGGTGCGTCCCGGCTTCCGGGTCCGCGCCTCCAAGGGCGTGCACCTGGTGGTGCCCCGCTCGGCGATCACCGGCGAGGCCGGGCTGATCCTGCGGACCGCGACGAGTGTGCTCTTCGTCATCCCGTGGGGCGGCCACTGGATCATCGGCACCACCGACACCGACTGGCAGCTCGACCGGGCCCACCCGGCCGCGTCCGCCCGTGACATCCGCTACCTGCTGGACCAGGTCAACACGGTGCTGGACCGGCCGCTCACCACCGACGACATCGAGGGCGTCTACGCCGGTCTGCGGCCGCTGCTCTCCGGTGAGGCCGACTCCACCTCCAAGCTGTCCCGTGAGCACGCGGTGGTCGAGCCGATGCTCGGGCTGATGCTGGTGGCCGGCGGGAAGTACACGACGTACCGGGTGATGGCGGCCGACGTCATCGACCGTGCGGTGCGCCGCCTCGGTGGCCCGGCCGGGCCGTCCCGCACCGACGAGCTGCCGCTGCTCGGCGCGGACGGCTACGCCGCCGCGTGGCGCGACCGGCAGGACATCGCCCGGCGGCACGGCGTCACGGCCGGCGTCGTCGAGCATCTCCTGGAGCGGTACGGGACGCTGACCGTCCACCTGCTGGCGATGATGGCCGCCCAGCCCGAGCTGGCCGTCCCGCTCGCCGGGGCCCCGGAGTATCTGGCGGCCGAGGTGGCGTACGCGGCGCTCGCCGAAGGCGCCCTGCACCTCGACGACGTGCTCACCAGACGGACCCGGATCTCGATCGAGACCGCCCACCGGGGCGCCGAGTCGGCCGAGCACGCCGCCCAGATCATGGGCGAGGCCCTCGGCTGGGACGCGACCGTCCGGCAGAAGGAGGTCGAGCACTACCTGGCCCGGGTCACCGCCGAGCGGCAGTCGCAGACCATGCCTGACGACGCGACCGCCGACGCCGCCCGGATCGGGGTGCCGGACGTGCGCGGCCTGGCCGCCGACCGGAGGATGCCGCTGCTCGAGATCGAGCTTTGATCCTCGTCGACGAGCCCCGCTGGCCGGGGCGCGGCCACCTGTGGTCGCACCTGGTCAGCGACGTCTCGTACGCCGAGTTGCACGCCTTCGCGGAGATGCTGGGCGTGCCGCGGCGCGGGTTCGACCGGGACCACTACGACATCCCGGAGGCCCGGTTCCGCAGCGCGCTGTGGCTCGGCGCCACCCTGCTGCCGTCCCGCGACCTGACCGCCCGCCTCCGTGCATCCGGCCTGCGCCGCCCGAAACACCTGGTCAGGCAAGCTCCGCCAGTTCGGCCTTGAGGTTGGCGCGGGCGCGTTCCTCCCACTGCTCGTGGATCGGCGCGAGGCGGTAGATCGACGGCAGGTTCAGCAGCTCGGTGAGCACCCGGGAGCGGCCGCCGCGGAAGGCGTCGTCGGGGACGTGGGCGTACTCCCGGCGGATCGCCTCGGCGTAGCGGGCGTAACGCTCCGGTTCGGCGGCGAGGATCGCCAGGTCGGCGTCGCAGAGCAGCTCGCCGTCCGGGTCGTCGTCCTCGGTCGCGTGCCCGGCGGTCAGACTCACCAGGCGGGCCACCTCGGCCGACACCTCGTCCGGGGCGCCCAGGCTCTGCAGCAGGCCGGCCGCGAACTCGGCGCTGTCCCGTTCGTTCGCGTCACCCAGGGCACGCGGGTCGTAGACGGCGTCGTGCAGCCAGGCGGCCAGCCGTACCCGATCGGGATTGGGGGTGAGGTGAGCGAAGCGATCGATCACCTCGAGCACCGACGCGAGGTGGGTCACGTCGTGGTAGTGGCGTTGCGGCTCGGTCCAGCGGCCCAGCAGGTACTGCCCGGCGGCGTCCAGGTCCGCGTCGGCCGCGGTGGCGCCGGCGCCGCGGGCGGCCGAACGGAAGGCTTCGGGAGATGTCACCCCCGCATCCTGGCACGTACCTTGAGGTCATGATCCGGGTGACCGCCGCGCTGCACCGGGGCCGGGCCGGGCTGATGCTCGCCGTCCAGGCCGGGCTGGCCGCCGGTCTCGCCTGGTTCGTGGCGCACGATCTGTTCGGCCGTCCGGTGCCGTTCTTCGCGCCGATCGCCGCCGTGATCGCGCTCGGCTCCTCGGTGGGGCAGCGGCTGCGGCGCACCTCCGAGCTGGTCATCGGGGTCGCCGCCGGGATCGGCCTGGGTGACGGGATCATCCTGCTGATCGGCGCCGGCCCGATCCAGATCGGCGTGATCGTGCTGCTCGCGGTGCTGCTGGCCACCGCGGTCGGCGGCGGCGCTCCGCTGATCGTGCAGTCCGCCTCCTCGGCCGTGCTGGTCGCCACCCTGACCTCGACCACCGGCCAGCCCTGGACACGTTTCCTGGATGCGCTGGTGGGCGGCGGGATCGCGCTCGTCGTGATGACCGTGCTGCTGCCGCTCAACCCGCTCACCGTGGTCCGCCGGTCGGCCGATCCGGCGCTGCGGGCGTTCACCGGCGGGCTGTACGACGCGGCGGCCGGACTGGCCGACGCCGACGCCGAGGTGGTGCGGACCGCGGTGGAACGGCTGCGGGCCGCCGAGGGCACGTTCGCGGCGTTCAGTGCGGCCATCGACGCGGCCCGGGAGAACGTGGCCTTCGCGCCGGCCCGGTGGCGGGCCCGGGGCGCCCTCGCCCAATACGTGGACGGCGCCGCCCAGCTCACCTATGCGCTGCGCAACGTGCGGGTGCTGCTGCGCCGGGCGCAGACCGCGATCGACGACCGGGAGCCGATCCCGGAGGTGCTGCCGGTCTCGGTGCGCCACCTCGGCGACGCGGTCGAGCTGCTGCGCCAGGAATGGGACCGCGGTGACGAGCCGGTGGCCGCCCGGGAGCAGGCGCTGCGGGCGGTCGCCGAGTCGGGGCGCGCCTACCAGGCCGGGGTCGGCTACTCCGGCGGCGTGGTGGTGGCACAGACCCGGACCGCGGTGGCCGACCTGCTGCGCGCGACCGGGATCGAGTACGCCGAGGCGACCCGTCAGGTGCGCGCCGCGATCGGCTGGCCGGAGCGGCCGCACGGGACACGCCGCAAGCCGGGCCGGTCCGGATCGATGCCTTCGTGATCGGTTTCCGGCTCCTCGGGCCGGTCGCGCAAGGATCCGGTGACTACGCTGGCGGTCATGGCCGATGTCTCGCCGAGCGGTACGCCCGATCCCGCCGACCGCCCGCAGTCCGTCCCTCCGGCCGTCTCGTCACCCCCGGCGGCTGCTGAGCCCCCGGCCGTTGCTGAGCCCTCGGCCGTTGCTGAGCCTCCGGCTGCTCCTGAGCCGCCGGCCCCGCTCGCTTTCGAGCCGCCGGTTTTCGGCCAGCCGCCGGTCGTCCGGCCGTCCTCACCGGGCAGCCCGCCGTATTTCACGGTTCCGCAGGCCGCCCCGGCTCAGCCGCAGTTCGCGCCTCCGCAGGCTGTCCCGGCCCAGCCACAGTTCGCGCCGATGCAGGTCCCCCCGGGTAGCCCGGTGCCCCTTCCGCCGTACCCAGGGATGACCGATGCGGCGAAAGCCGCCGTCCCCGGCCGCCGCACCGGCTGGCGGCGCTGGCTGCCGATGACCATCGCCATCGCCGGGATCGCGATCGTGGCCATCGGCATGCTCACCTACCTCGGCTACAACATCGGGATCACCGGCCTCGCGATCGGCCTGACCGCCGCCATCCTCCCGGTGCCGCTGCTGGCCAGCACCTTCGTCTGGCTGGACCGGTATGAGCCGGAGCCGACGAAATACCTGGTCTTCTGCTTCGCCTGGGGCGCGGCGATCGCGACCGCGGTGGCCCTGCTGGTGAACACGGGTTCGGCCTGGCTGTTCGACAAGATCGGTCTGCCCGACGCGCTGGTGGCGGTGCTGGTGGCCCCCTTCATCGAGGAGTCGATGAAGGTGCTCGGCCCGCTGCTGATCTTCTGGCGGCGGCGTTCCGAGTGGTCCGGCATGACCGACGGCATCGTCTACTGCGGCCTGTCCGCGCTCGGCTTCGCCATGGTGGAGAACGTGCTCTACCTGGGCGGACACGGCTACGCGGCGGGCGAGGCGGAGTATGGTCCGGCCACCGGCCTGCAGAACGTCTTCCTGATCTTCATCGTGCGGATCCTCTTCACCGGCTTCGCGCACCCGCTCTTCACCTCGATGGCCGGAATCGGCCTGGGCATCGCGGCGCGCTCCGGCAACCGGACCATCAGGTGGCTCGCCCCGGTCGCCGGCCTGCTGCTGGCGATGATGCTGCACGGCATCTTCAACCTGCTGCCGACGCTGTCCGCCGCGACCGGCGAAACCATGATCATGCTGTACGGCTACCTCGGCTTCATGGTGCCGTTCTTCTTCGCGGTGGTCGGCCTGGCCATCGCCCTGCGCAGCTGGGAGGGCCGCCTGTCGGAGCGGGTGCTGTTCCGGTACGCGGAGACCGGCTGGTTCGCCCCGGCCGAGGTGGCGGCACTGGGCACGCTCGGTCGCCGGCACGCAGCGCGGGAGTGGGCCCGCCGGGTGGCCGGGCCGGTCGGGCACCGGGCGATGCGCGAGTTCCAGTTCGCCGCGACCCGCCTCGCCCTGATCCGGGACGGCCTGGACCGTGGCCTGCCCCGGACACCCATCGATCTCCAGCGGGCCGTCGACGAGGAGCGGGAGCTGCTGGGCGCGATCATCAACTACCGGTCGGCGTTCGCCGGCCGTGATCCGCAGACGCCGCCGGCCTGGTGGGACGGGCAGAACTACCGGATCACCTTCCCGGACGGCGTGGTGCGGACCGTCGCGGCCCCGCCGGAGCCGGTGATGCCGGTGCCGATCGTCCTGCCGCCGCCTCCGCCGCCGGTCTACGGCGGTCCCTACGGCGGCCCGGCCGGTCCCTACGGCGGCCCGGCCGGTCCCTACGGCGGCCCGCCGCCGTTCGCCCCGCCGCCGCGGCCCTGGTAGGGCGGCGTCACAGGTAGAGGCCGGTGCCGTCCGACTCGACCCGGGTGGCCGCGACCGCGTGCACATCCCGCTCGCGCAGCAACACATACCCCTTGCCGTGCAGCTCGACCTCGGAACGGTCGTCCGGATCGAAGAGGACCCGGTCACCGACCACGATCGACCGGACGTTGGGGCCCACCCCGACCGCGGTGGCCCAGGACAGCCGCCGGCCCATCGAGGCGGTGGCCGGGATCACGATGCCGGCGGTCGATCGGCGCTCTCCCTCGCCGCCATCCTGGCGGACGAGAACGCGGTCGTGCAGCATTCGGATCGGCAATCCGGTCTCGGTACGGGTGTCGGCACTCACGTTGCAGACGGTACGCCGCCGCCGGTCCGGCCCGTCGCCGGGTAAGGCGATGCGGGCATCGGCGTACTAGCGTGGCTACTGCGCATTCGAGGTCGAGGGGGTTATGCGGTTGAACCGCTTCCAGCGGGTCCGGGACAACCTGGCCAGGGCCTACGACGCGGGCCGGCAGTCGGTGCGGCAGGCGCGGGCCGATCGTCCGGCCGAGCCCGAGCGGTATGACGAGTTCCTCCCGCTCCAGCCGGACGCCGAGATCGTGCACGCCTCGACGACCAGCCTCGACGACGCCGACGTGCCCCAGCCGCTGCGGATCGCCGCCGCCTGGAGCTGGCGGATGATCGTGGTCGGCGTGATCGGCTGGGCGCTGCTGCGCCTGATCGGCATGGTCAGCATCGTGGTCGTCCCGCTGGCCATCGCACTGCTGCTGTCGGCGCTGTTCGGCCCGGCGGTGGGCTGGCTGCTGCGGCTGCGCCTGCCCCGGTCGCTGGCCACCTTCCTGGTGCTGGTCACCGGGGTCGGCCTGCTGGTGGGCACGTTGACCCTGGTGGTGAACGAGTTCATCGCCGGCGTGCCGAAACTGACCGAGAACGCGGCGGAGGGGGTCAACCAGATCCAGACGTGGGCCAAGACCGGTCCGCTGCACCTCTCCAACGACCAGGTGGCGCAGGGCATCTCGGCGGCGCAGGAGTGGGTGAATTCGAACACGGCGGCGCTCACCTCGACCGGCATCGCCACCGTCGCGACCATCGCCGAGCTGGTCACCGGCATGCTGCTGGTGATCTTCGCGACCTTCTTCTTCCTGCGGGACGGCCGGCAGATCTGGCGGTTCATCGTCCGGCTGTTCCCGGTGAACGCGCGCTGGTCGCTGGCCGACGCGGGCGACGCCGGCTGGCGCACCCTCGGCGCCTACGTGCGGGCCACCGTGCTGGTCGCGTTCATCGACGCGGTCGGCATCGGGCTGGCGCTCGTGGTGCTCGAGGTGGAGTTCGCGTTCCCGCTGGCCGCGCTGGTGTTCCTGGGCGCGTTCGTGCCGATCGTCGGGGCCAGCGTGTCGGGGGCGGTGGCCGTGCTGGTGGCGCTGGTCGACGAGGGCTGGGTGATCGCGCTGATCACGCTCGGCGCGGTGATCCTGGTCCAGCAGATCGAGGGGCACGTGCTCCAGCCGCTGATCATGGGCCGGGCGGTTTCGGTGCACCCGCTCGCGGTGATCATCGGGATCGCGTGTGGTGTGGTGCTGGCCGGGATCATCGGCGCGCTGGTGGCCGTACCGCTGATAGCGGTCTTGAACACCGCGGTCCGGCGGCTGTCCCGGCGACGTCCGGAGGTCCCACCCCATGCCGAGGTGGTGACGACAGGCGGAGCATGAAAATGGGGGCCCCGAGGGGCCCCCATTTTTCAACAGAGCGTGGGTCAGACGGTGGCCACGTTCAGCGCGATCTCGTTGACACCGCGGGCGGCGTCGACGGCCAGCTCGCCGTTGCCGTGCCGGCTGAGCGCCCGCACGGTCCAGGAGCCGGGCGCCGCGAAGAAGCGGAACACACCCTCGGGCGACGAGACCACCTCGGCGGTGAACTCGCCGGCGCCGTCCAGCAGGCGCACGTACGCGCCGCCGACGACCTCGTCGTCGGCGTTCCGGACGACGCCGGTGATGACCGTCTCCTTGGCCAGGTCCACGCTGCTGGGGAGGGGCGCGGACTGGTCCGGGGCGGCACAGCCGGCCGGCAGGTTGGCGGTCACGTCGGTTGCGGGAGAAGTCATGATCAGGCCTTTCCGGGCTCGTCGCCGAGGGCGATCGGCACACCGATGAGGGAGCCGTACTCGGTCCACGAACCGTCGTAGTTCTTCACGTTCTCGTGGCCGAGGATCTCCTTGAGTACGAACCAGGTGTGCGAGGAGCGCTCGCCGATCCGGCAGTACGCGATGGTGTCCTTGCTGCCGTCGAGGCCGGCCTCGCCGTAGATCTTGGCGAGCTCCTCGTCGGACTTGAAGGTGCCGTCCTCGTTGGCGGCCTTGCTCCACGGCACGCTGAGAGCGGTCGGGATGTGGCCGGCCCGCTGCGACTGCTCCTGCGGCAGGTGCGCCGGGGCGAGCAGGCGGCCCGCGAACTCGTCGGGGCTGCGCACGTCGACCAGGTTCTTCACGCCGATGGCCTGCACGACCTCGTCACGGAACGCGCGGATCTCCAGGTTCGGAGCCTTGGCGGTGTAGGAGGTCTTCGCCCGCACCGGCACGTCCTTGGAATAGACGCGGGCGTCCAGCTCCCACTTCTTGCGGCCGCCGTCGATCAGGCGGACCTGCTCGTGGCCGTACAGCTTGAAGTACCAGTACGCGTACGCCGCGAACCAGTTGTTGTTGCCGCCGTACAGGATCACGGTGTCGTCGTTGGAGATGCCGCGCTCGGACAGCAGCGCCTCGAACTGCTCCTGGTTGACGAAGTCCCGGCGGATCGGGTCCTGCAGGTCCTTCTTCCAGTCCAGCTTGATGGCGCCGGGGATGTGGCCGCCGTCGTAGGCGGTGGTGTCCTCGTCGACCTCGACGAAGACGAGGCCCGGGGTCTCCAGGTTCTGCTCGGCCCACTCGGCCGAGACGAGTGCGGTGTCGCGACTCATCGGTTCACTCCCTGTGGAAGGTGGGTGGAGGGAGAGTCAGCGCACGGAGAGAGCTGGTAGTCGCACTCCGCGCGGACCCATCGGATAGGTGGGATCACGGGAAACTGTGCGACGGCGCCACTGCCGGCAAGAATGCCTAGAGCTTCAGAATGTGCTCAGCACGAGATGGCCCCGTCAGATGACGGGACGACACAGGCACGCGGCCACGCGGCACAGGTCGACCGCGCGCCTTTTCGTGAGCAACAGGCTCATGAGAAACGACCCTACCAGCGGGCCCAACTCTCGGAACAGGTCCGACCACGATCCGGGATCGGACGGTCGTCACACTCCCGCTGCGGCGAGGTTGACGTCACTCGCCCCGAAGGTGACCCGCAGCCCCTCCGGAAGCGGCTGCAACTCCTGCACCACCAGGTTCAACGGCAGCTTCGGCACGTCCAGTTCGAAGGCCATCTGCTCGATGAACGCATCCACCTGGGTCCGCACCAGCGGGTTGTCCGGCAGACCCGGCGTGTTCACATCGGAGAAACGAACCTGCACCTTGCCGTCGGCGACCTTGAGCTCGGCGGCGGCGGTCAGCGGGATCTCCTGGGTCTGCGAGATCGTCACCACCCCGGAGCCGACCAGCTTGCCGTCCTTCTCGGCCAGTTTCAGGTCCTTCTGGCCGGTGGCCTCGGCCAGCAACTGGTAGTTGATGGTCCCGGTACCGGTGACCGAGCCGGCCACCACGTCCCCGCCGCCGCGCAGGGCGCTCAGCGGGGCCGTCACGTCACGGGCCCGGATGTCCAGCAGGTCCATCCGGACGGTCTCGCCGGTGCCGGTCTGCGCCTTGAAGTCGGGCAACTCGATCCGGATCTCCTCGTACTTCCCGGCGAGCACCTGGGTGAGGAACGGGACGCCGGCGATCGTGACCACCGGACGGCTGCTCTCCGCCTTCTGGTTCGCCACCTCGGTGGCCACCTTCTCGGCGAGGACGTTCTCGGCGTACGAGTTGCTGAAACGGTCCAGCAGCACGACCCCGACGATCAGGAAGACGAGCAGGGTCAGCACGACGACCCGCAGGGTGCGCCCCCGGCGACGGCGGGGACGATCCGATCCGTACACCTCGGCCACTGTTCCTCCCGAATCACCGCTCTGTCCTGAGGAACGTACATGCCCGTGCCCAGGGTTCAGCGAAACCGTTCTGCCGAGATGGACGAGCCGGGCCGAAAGAGTCAGGTGAGGTACAGGTGCACTGACAGATAGGTGGCCACCGCGGTCAGCGCGAACCCGCCGAGCGGCCCCTGCATGTGCCGGGCCAGCCAGAACGTCGGCGCCTCACCGGCCAGCCGGCGGCCCGCCTCACCGAAGTTCACCGCCAGGTCGACCAGTTGCGCGGCCACCGCGGCGACCAGGCCGAGGACCGCGCCCTTGGTCGGGTCGAACGGCAGCACCATGTAACTGCCGAGCACGGCCGACGCCAGCGTGCCCAGCATGGCGCCGAGCACGATGCCGGTGGCCCCGCGCGGCACCTGCGCGGCGATCCGCGGCTTGGGGAAGACCGCGTCGGTGATCCGGGCGACCAGCAGGGCGACCCCGGCGCCGGTGCAGCAGATCAGGATCGCCGGCGCGCCGAGCGGCTCGCGGACCAGCGTGATCAGCACCGCGTAGGCGACCGCCCCGGACACGATGAGCAGCGTGGTCCGCCACGAGTCCTTGGCCCGCTGCCGGTCCTCGGCCCGGATCACCTGGGCCACCATGGCCGCCGCGAAACCGCCGAGGCCCACCCAGAACAGCGGCAGCAGGGCGCCCGGCTCGCCGGTGACGGCCAGATAGTCGGCGGCCAGCGCGGCCACCGCGACCACTCCGGCGGTCGCCCCCGCCGCCGGCGGCTGAAGCGCCATGGTCCACGCGAGCAGACCGAGCAACTGCACCCCGAAGAGCACGATCGCGTACGACACGCGCGCGCCCGGCCCGGTGACATGACTGCCGACGATCAGTGCCACGGCGAGGAGCACCGCGAATCCGCCGATCGCCGCCGACAGCTGCGGCCGGACCGGGAGGACCTGGATCTCCTCGAACTCCTCGTCGTCCTCCGGCTCCGACGAGGGGGAGGTCTCCTCGTCGTCCTCGGGGACAGCGCCGTAGAACCCGGCTTTGGGCCGGCCCGGGTTCATGCGGGCGACCTGCTGAGAGGCCTCGGCGTCCCAGGGGTCGTCGTTCGGCATAGAGGGAAACACGACTGCGATCGTGCCAGACGGGTGACCGTGGTCCCAATCGCTGCCGCGGGGGCTTCGCCGCTCAGGTAAAAGGCTGGTTACGAATCAGCCGTTCGGTCACCTACTGGGCGTTCTCTACATCACTTGCGTGCGCGACCAGGGTGTCAGACCTGATGCATCGGTTAAGGTGAGCGCAACCCACCCGTCGGTGACGCCGGGCCCCATCCTCCGGTGGCGAAGCCCCGTGGCTTTCGCAGACCGGGTCACCCGAGCGGCTCCCCGCCGCGAGGACGGAGGTGAGTGTGGAGATCCTTCTGCTGGTCACGGCACGTGCCGGTGAGCCTTCTGCCGTATTGCCCGCTCTGGACCTTCTGCCCCACTCAGTTCGCACCGCCCCGCGTGACGTGCGCACCCTGGTGTCCGGGCCCAGCCCCGACGCCGTTCTGGTCGACGCCCGCTCCGAGCTCTCGGAGGCGCGTGCCACCTGCCGCATGCTGCACGCCACGGGCATCGGTGTTCCGCTGGTCGCGGTCGTCACCGAGGCCGGCCTGATCGCGCTCAACGCGGACTGGGGCGTCGACGACGTGATCCTGGCCAGCGCGGGTCCGGCCGAGGTCGAGGCGCGGCTGCGTCTCGCGGTCGGCCGTCTCAACAACGCGACCGCCGGCGCCGGCGGCTCGATCCGCGCGGGCGAGCTCAACATCGACCCGGACACCTACGCCGCGAAACTCAAGGGCCGTCCGCTCGACCTCACCTACAAGGAGTTCGAGCTGCTCAAGTTCCTCGCCCAGCACCCGGGCCGGGTCTTCACCCGCGACCAGCTGCTGCGTGAGGTCTGGGGCTACGACTACTTCGGCGGCACCCGCACGGTCGACGTGCACGTGCGTCGCCTGCGGGCCAAGCTCGGCTCGGAGTACGAGTCGATGATCGGCACCGTCCGTCAGGTGGGCTACAAGTTCGTGGTCCCGCCGTCCGGCCGTCAGCTGCCGGACAACGAGCCGGTCTCCCTCCCGGTCTGATCTAGAGTTCCTTTTCATGACGAGTCGACAGCCGGTCCGTGCCACGGACCGGCTGTCTTCGTCTGAGGCCGATGACGTGCTGGCCCTGGCTGCGGCTGCGGGGCACGTCGACGGCGTCTACCCGCTCTCCGAGGACGTCGTGTTGCGGGTGCGCGGCGACGTTCCGTACCAGGGCGTTCATCTGCTCGCCTACCTCGGTGACCGGCTGGCCGGCTACGCGTTCGTGGAGGCCGGCTCGGGTGAGCTGATCGTGCACCCGGAGTTCCGGCGGGCCGGTGTCGGCACCGATCTGCTGGCCGCCGCCGGGCCGGGCCCGTTGCGGTTCTGGGCGCACGGCGACGATCCGGGGGCGGCCGCCTTCGCCGCGGGCGCCGGTTTCACCCGGGCACGGGTGCTGTGGCAGATGCGCCGTTCCCTGCTCGTGCCGCTGCCGGAGGTGCCGCTGCCGGCGGGGGTGACGCTGCGGAGTTTCCGTCCCGGCGTCGACGAGCAGGCCTGGATCGGGGTCAACGCGCGGGCTTTCGCCAGCCATCCGGAGCAGGGCCGCTGGACTCTCGACGACCTCCTGAGCCGGGAGTCCGAGCCGTGGTTCGATCCGGCCGGGTTCCTGCTGGCCGTCGACATCACCGACACGCTGCTCGGTTTCCACTGGACCAAGGTGCATCCGGCGTCGGGTGACGAGCCGGCCGTCGGTGAGATCTATGTGCTGGGTGTCGACCCGTCCGGGCACCGCCGTGGTCTGGGCGCCGCGTTGAGCGTGGCCGGGTTGCGGCATCTCGCCGAGGGCGGGCTGACCGTCGCCGGCCTCTACGTCGATGAGTCGAACTCGGCCGCCGTGAAGCTGTACCGGGGTCTGGGGTTCGAGGTTTTCAAGACCGACGTGAACTACAGCCGATAACGGCCCGGTCAAGCGAATGTATCGCTGCGGTCACGACTGGCCGTAAATAACCGACATATCGGGTAGCTGGAGCGCAGTTCACTTAACGGACAACTGTATTCCGGGGGATGGCTACCTTCCGGCGCTTACCTGTTCACTCCCAGTTCATTTACGACCGGGGATCCAGTCACTTCGCCTTCTTAGCTTTTCGGGTGTGAGCCGGTGAGAGACCGGCGGCAAACCCGAAGGGGAAATTGTGAAGCTCCAGCGGTCCGGTTTCGTGGCCGGCATTGCTTTGACTGCGACCATCGCTCTCACCGCGTGCGGCTCGGACAACAACGAGCCGGCGGCCGGCGGTACGTCTGCTGCTCCGGGCAGCTGCGTCAGCGGCAGCCTGACGGCTCAGGGCTCCACGGCTCAGAAGAACGCCATGGACGAGTGGATCAAGGCCTACCAGCAGCAGTGTGGTAGCGGCTCGACTGTCGACTACCAGGGCACCGGTTCCGGCGCGGGCATCGAGGCGTTCATCGCCGGCACCGCCGACTTCGCCGGTTCGGACTCGGCGCTGAAGGAGGAGGAGCAGCCGCAGGCTGACGCCAAGTGCGTCGGCGGCAAGGCCCTCAACCTCCCGATGGTCATCGGCCCGATCGCCGTGGTCTACAACGTCGAGGGCGCGGACGGCCTCCAGTTCTCGTCGGCCACCCTGGCGAAGATCTTCTCCGGCAAGATCACCAAGTGGAACGACGCGGCCATCGCCGCCGAGAACGCCGGTGCGAAGCTCCCGGACGCCAACATCGAGACGGTGCACCGCGCCGACGAGTCGGGCACCAGCGACAACTTCACCAAGTACCTGAGCAAGACCGCTGAGGCCGACTGGACCTACGGCAACGCCAAGGCGTGGAAGGCCCCGGGCGGCACCGCCGTCTCCAAGTCGGACGGTATCGCCACCAAGGTCAAGGGCACCGCCAACACCATCTCCTACATCGAGATGTCGTTCGCCGAGAACCAGAGCCTCCAGACCGCGAAGATCAAGAACGGTGCCGGCGAGTACGCCGAGCTGTCCGCTGAGAGCGCTGGCAAGACCTTCGAGAACGCCGAGATCAAGGGCAAGGACGGCGACCTCGCCCTGTCCCTCGACTACGCCACCACCACCCCGGGCGCCTACCCGATCGTGCTGGTGACCTACGAGATCGCCTGCAGCAAGGGCAGCCCGAAGGCCAAGGAGGTTCAGGCCTTCCTGAAGTACACCTCGAGCACCGAGGGCCAGAAGGAGCTCGGCGAGCTGGGCTACGCCCCGCTGCCGGAGACCCTCCGGGCCAAGGTCGCCGAGTCGGTCGCCACCATCGCCTGACGTACCCGCCAATCCCTCCGAGACGACAGCGAGCGCGCAGATGGGTGACAACCCCTCCCGCTCGGTGAACGCCACCGCCGGCGACCTGGGTGTGACTCCGCGTCACGCCCGGGGCGCCGGCTACGGTGCTTCTCCGAGCAACTTCAACGAGCCCCCGCTCGGTGGCGGTGGCTCACTGCCCAAGAAGGCCAGGTTCTCGATCGAGGCAGGCTTCCGCGGCCTGTCCACGGCCTCCGGTGCGATGGTGCTCGTCATCATCGTCGCCATCGCCGGCTTCCTGATCTCCGAGGCGATTCCCGCCCTCCAGGCCAACACCGGGAACTTCCTCACCCAGTTCGAGTGGGCGCCCAACGAGGCCCAGCCGTCCTTCGGTATCGCGGCCCTCGCCTTCGGCACCGTTCTCAGCTCGGTCATCGCGTTGATCGTCGCGGTGCCGATCGCGCTGAGCATCGCGCTGTTCCTGTCGCACTACGCGCCCAAGCGGCTGGCCACGCCGCTGGGCTTCGTGATCGACCTGCTCGCGGCCGTGCCGAGTGTCGTCTTCGGTCTCTGGGGCCGGGACGTCTTCCAGGAGCCGGTCCGCGACTTCTCGATCTGGCTCAACAAGTACTTCAGCTGGATCCCGCTCTTCGGTGGCGACGGCCCGTTCGGCCAGTCGGTGATGCTCGGTGGCCTGGTGCTGGCGATCATGGTGCTGCCGATCGTCACGTCGCTCTCCCGCGAGGTCTTCCAGCAGACCCCGGGGATGAACGAGGAGGCGGCTCTGGCACTCGGCGCCACCCGCTGGGAGATGATCCGGACCGCGGTGCTGCCGTACGGCAAGCCCGGCGTGATCGCCGCCGTGATGCTCGGCCTCGGCCGTGCCCTCGGTGAGACGATCGCTCTGGCGCTGACCCTCAGCGTCGCCTTCAACATCTCGTTCAACCTGATCGAGAACGGCGGCAACTCGGTCGCCGCCAACATCGCGAACTCCTTCGCGGAGGCCAACGACACCGGCCGCGGCGCCCTGATCGCCTCCGGTCTGGTCCTGTTCGCGATCACACTGGTGGTCAACATGACGGCGCGGGCGATCATCTACCGCCGTCGCGAGTTCCGGGACAGTGCAGCATGAGCCTTTTGGATCGTGAGGTTCCGGGCGTCGTGATGACGCCGGACAACATCCGGAGCAAGACCCTTCCGGTCGCCGTCAACCTCGGCATCGCCGTCGTCGCGTTCGTGGTTGCCGCCGCGATCGTGCTCGGCGCCGGCATCGGCAACTGGGTGCTGGTCGTGGTGGTCGGCGCGGCCTTCTACCTGGTCGGCCTGAACGTGGTGGCCGGCCGGATCGAGGGTAAGCGGGCCGCCCGCAACCGGGCCATGCAGTCGCTCATCTACGCCGCGTGCGTCCTGGCGATCCTGCCGCTCGCCTCGGTGGTGTGGACGCTGGTCTCCAAGGGTGTCGCCCGGCTGGACGCCAACTTCTTCAACACCTCGATGAACAACATCGGCGCCCGGGACCCGGAGGGTGGCGCGTACCACGCCATCATCGGCACCCTGGAGCAGGTCGGCATCGCCACGCTGATGGCCGTCCCGCTGGGTGTGCTCGGTGCGATCTACCTGGTCGAGTACGGCCGCGGCAAGTTCGCCGGCACGGTCCGCTTCTTCGTCGACGTGATGACCGGTATCCCGTCGATCGTCGCCGGCCTGTTCATCCTGTCGTTCTGGGTGCTGATCGTCAGCCCGTGGTTCAACGACGGGCAGCCCCGCTTCTCCGGCTTCGCCGCGGCGCTGGCCCTGGCGGTGCTGATGCTGCCGACGATCGTCCGATCCACCGAGGAGATGCTGCGCCTGGTGCCGGGCCCGCTGCGCGAGGGTTCGTACGCGCTCGGCGTCCCGCAGTGGAAGACGATCCTCAGCGTGGTCCTGCCGACCGCCCTGCCCGGCATCGTCACCGGCATCATGCTCGCCGTCGCCCGCGCGGCCGGCGAGACCGCGCCGGTCCTGCTGGTCGCCGGTGGCGCCGCGGCGATCAACTTCGACCCGTTCGGTGGCAACCAGCAGTCTCTCTCGCTGTTCGTCTACCAGCAGGCCGGAGATGCCTCCCGCTACGCCCCGGACCGGGCCTGGACCGCCGCGCTGACCCTGGTCGCGCTGGTTCTGATCCTGACCGTCGCCGCCAAGCTGCTCGCCCGCCGCAACAAACTGTCCCGGTAAAGAAGGTGTCATCAATGGCCAAGCGCATCGAGGCGAGCAACGTCTCCTCCTACTACGGCTCCTTCAAAGCCATCGACAGCGTCTCGATGACGGTCGAGCCGAAGACGATCACCGCTCTGATCGGCCCGTCCGGTTGCGGCAAGTCGACCTTCCTGCGGTCCATCAACCGCATGCACGAGGTTCTGCCGAACGCCCGCATCGAGGGCAGCCTCACCATCGACGACCAGAACATCTACGACCCGGACGTGGACGTCACCGCGGTCCGCCGGATGATCGGCATGGTCTTCCAGCGGCCCAACCCGTTCCCGACCATGTCGATCTACGAGAACGCGGTCGCCGGCCTGAAGCTGAACGGCGTCAAGAAGAAGGCGATCCTGGACGAGGCGGCCGAGAAGTCGCTGCGTTCGGCGAACCTGTGGGACGAGGTCAAGGACCGCCTGGACCGTCCGGGCGCCGGCCTGTCCGGTGGTCAGCAGCAGCGTCTGTGCATCGCCCGGACCATCGCGGTCGAGCCGCAGGTCGTGCTGATGGACGAGCCGTGTTCGGCGCTCGACCCGATCTCGACGCTGGCGATCGAGGACCTGATGTTCAAGCTGAAGGACCGCTTCACGATCATCATCGTCACGCACAACATGCAGCAGGCCGCGCGGGTCAGCGACAAGACCGGCTTCTTCTCGATCGACAAGACCGGCGACCCGGGCCGCCTGATCGAGTACGACGACACCCAGAAGATCTTCAGCAACCCCACGCAGAAGAAGACCGAGGACTACATCACCGGTCGTTTCGGCTGATCAAAACCCTGCGTCGCGAACGCCGGTCCCGCTTTCCGGGGGCCGGCGTTCCTCTTTGGTACGGCCACCCCGCCCGCCGAACCACGCCGTCCCGCCCTCGCACCGCGACGCAGGCGGCCCGTCCCGGCCGCAACGCGCCCGCCGGGCTGAGGCCGTCCGTCCCGCAAACCGCGAGCCGTCGCTGAGCGCGGTAATGCGCCTGCCGTTCCCGTCGTGAGCGACGGCTGGCGGCCGTCGAGACCGCGAGCCGTCGCTGAGCGCGGTAATGCACCTGCCATTCCCGTCGTGAGCGACGGCTGACGGTCTCTTTCGGTGTGGCGGCCTCCCGCGAACCGTCAGCCGTCGCTCAGCGCGCTTCTGCGCGCGTTAAAAGCGCGTTCAGCGACGGCTGACGGTTTTGGTGACCGGCGGATTCAGCCCGTGAGGCGCGCTGGGGCGTGCGTGGCCAGGGGCGTCGCGGCGTAGTCCGGGACGGGGTGGCGACGGGAGCCATGTGCGGCGGCGGGGCTGGGTGGCCGTACCGGCTAAGGGAGGTGGACCGTCACCTGACCGTCTGCGGCGACCGAAATGCGGGGGTTGAGCGGCTTCGCTGCGTCTCGGTGTGCCGAGGCGGCCACCACGTCCGGGATGGTCGGGCAGGCGGCGATCTCGTCGAGGGTTCGCCGGGTGGGCGGCAGCATCGGCAGGTCGGCGGCGGTCGGCGCGATCCACGCGGTGCCCTCGGCCTCGCCGGAGACGTCGCGGGCGGTCTGTGCGTCCGGCAGCAGTGCCACGAAGAACCACGTGTCGTAGCGGCGGGGTTCGAAGTCGGGGGTGACCCAGCGGGCCCAGGGGAGCAGCAGATCGTCGCGGAGGCGCAGGCCCCGGCGGGCCAGCAGGTCGGTCATGGTGAGTTCGCGGCGGGCGACGGCGGCCCGGTCGGCCTCCCAGTCGTCGGTGCCGGTGGCGGTGACGGTGCGGTCGGGTTCGGCGAGTGGCCCGGCCAGCAGGATGCCGGCTTCTTCGAAGAGCTCGCGGGCGGCGGCGCCGACGACGGCGCGGGCCTGCTCGTCGGGCACGCCGAGGCGTTCGGACCAGTCGGAACGGATCGTCGACGGGCTGTCGGAGGGGTCGACGACACCGCCGGGGAACGCGTAGACACCGCCGAAGACCATCGTGGAGGCGCGGCGCAGGACGTACACCTGGAAGCCGTCGCCATGCGGGTGCAGCAGCACCACGGTCGCGGCCGGGCGGGCCTCGGCCGGTGGGCCGGTGAACTCGCGGGCGCGCTGTGACATGGCGGGCGGAAGCTGCATCGAGTCGGTCACCGTTCGATCCTGGCACCGCGGAGCGGTCAGGTCACGGACGATCGTGCCTCCGGGCGCGGTCCGGGCGATACGGTATCGATCATGACGGGAGAGAAGGTGCGCTGGGGGATACTCGGCCCCGGCGGGATCGCCAGCACATTCGCCGCAGATCTACCGCTCGTGGCGGGCGCGGAGCTCGCCGCGGTCGGCTCACGGAACCTGGCGAGCGCGCAGGCGTTCGCGGAGCGGCACGGGTTCGCGCGGGCGTACGGCTCCTACGCGGAGCTGGCCGCCGATGAGGGCGTCGACGTGATCTACGTGGCCACGCCGCACGCGTTCCACCTGGAGGCGGCGATGCTCTGCGTCGAAGCCGGCAAGGCCGTCCTGGTGGAGAAGCCGGTCACGCTGGACCTGCCGTCGGCGGCGCTGCTGATCGAGGCGGCCCGTACCCGCGGCGTGTTCCTGATGGAGGCCATGTGGATGCGCTGCAACCCGGCCATCCGCCGGATCGCCCAGTTGGTCGCCGAGGGCGCGATCGGGGAGGTCAGCGCGATTCACGCCGACTTCGGGTTGCAGGGCCCGTTCGAGGCGTCACATCGGCTGCGTGACCCGGCCCTGGGTGGTGGCGCGCTGCTCGACCTGGGCGTCTATCCGATCCACCTGGTCCACACGATGCTGGGTGTGCCGGCGTCGGCGCAGGGCTGGGCGCACCTGACCCCGGAGCGGGTGGACGAGAACACGGGTGTGCTGCTCGGTTACGAGTCGGGGGCGGTGGCCGCGCTGACATGCAGCATCAACGGCCCCAGCCGGAACGCGGCATCGATCACCGGCACCACCGGGCGGATCGACCTGCCAGAGGGCTTCTTCGTGCCGCGTTCGTTCACGCTGAGCCGTACCGGTCAGGAGCCGGAGACGTTCGAGTTCCCGTTCGAGGGCAGCGGCTACCAGTTCGAGGCGGCCGAGGTGCAGCGTGCCCTGCTGGCCGGCGAGCTGGAGAGCCCGCTGGTCTCGCACAACACCACTCTCGAGGTGATGGCCCTGCTGGACGCCCTGCGCGAGCAGATCGGCGTGTCCTACTAGCCAACTTTTCCGCAACGCCCCTCCGGACCTTTCGGAGGGGCGTTTTCGCATGTCAGGGGCCTTTTCTGGCGCGCTGACGGTGACCTCGGTCCACTTGCGAATGTTCGAACGCACCCGGGAACCACGAACGCCGAGGTCAGCCGCCCGAAGGTGAGCGCACCGGCCGGAAGAACCGGACAAATAGGGGCCCGCTGACGGAAACGAATTCGATCTGGCGCTCCGGCGGCGCCTTGTGACTGATGCCCGCCCATGATTATCTCTAATCACACCGCACGGCGAACGGAACGAAAGAAGAACCGGGAAGCCAAGCGGAGGTAATCAATTTTCGGTAAGTGTGGCACGGGTTTTCTGTGCCCGCTAACGGTTGTCGAAAGGTGGGCGGCGGTGGTCACGAAAAAGGTGATACCGATCGACCTGGACTCGGTCCCCGAGATCGACCAGCTGCTGGTCAATCTTGGTGTGGGGACCATGGTCCGGGAGACCGTCTCGTCGCCGATCGGTCGTAACGACGCCTGGACCGGCGTTACCACCGCCGGCCGGAAGGTCTTTGTGAAACGACTGAAGGGGCAGCACGAGGAAACCGGACGGAGAATGCGCCGGATGCTCGATTTCGAGCGCTACGCGGCGGATTCAAAATTCGACGAGACCTGGTTGCCGCAATTGGTCGGCAGCGATGAGAGCAATCGCATCGTGGTGTTCGAGAGGATCGACGACGCGGTCAACGGCGCGACGCTGATGGTGGACGAGACGTTCAGCCTGGAGCACGCCCGCCAGGTCGGCGCCGCGATCGGCCGGCTGCACGCCACGAAGCCGTCGGCGGAACTCGAACTGGACGCCACGACGCCGGCGTTCCCGCCGGTGCACTTCCTGGAGGGGCTGCCGCTCTCGATTTTCCATGGCAGTAGTGCCGGCGAGATCGAGGCCTGGCGACTGCTTCAGAACGACCCCGAGTTGATCGCCGCGGTCAAGCGCCTGCGCGAGGCCGAGGAGACCGCGCCGCGGGTGCCGTCGCACTGCGACCTGCGGGTCGACCAGTTCCTGATCGGCGAGGACGGGCTCTTCATCACCGACTGGGAGGAGTTCCGGCTGGCCGACCCGGCCCGGGACGTCGGCGCCTTCGCCGGCGAGTGGATCTTCCGGTCGGTGCTCGACCTGGTGACCAACCGGGGTGACGAGGCCTTCGTGGACACCGAGTTCACCCACGAGCTGGTGCTGCAGCGCGGTGTCGAGAAGATGCGCCGGCTGCTGCCCCTGGTCGGAGCGTTCTGGGAGGCGTACCGCGAGGTGCGGCCGGACCTGGACGACGACCCCGGGCTCGCGGTACGGGCCACCGCCTTCGCCGGCTGGCACCTGCTGGACCGCCTGATCGCCGGGGCCCTGTCCTCGGCGCGGCTGTCCGCGATCCAGCGCGCCGCGGCCGGCGTCGGCCGGGCCGCCCTGGTCAACCCGGAGAAGTTCGCCATCACCCTCGGTTTCGGAGGTACCCGATGACACTGCAGGCAGAGCCTCGGGCGGAGGAGCTCGCCCCGGCTGTACGCGAGGCCATCAGTCAGATCCGGATCTCGGCGGACCGTTGCACAGCGGTGGTCGGCGGCCGTGAGGTCGCCGCGGACTTCCCGCGGGAGCTGCGCCGGTTGCTGGCCGAGTCGCTCTACAACGTCCTGCACTCCGGTCAGCCGGACGGGCAGGTGCCCACCCGACTGCGCGACGACGCCCTGGAGCAGCAGTTCATCGCCCAGGTACCGCACCAGCGGATCGAGGTTCCGGCCATCGCCCGCTCGGCGGTGCAGCAGGATCCGTCCGGCCGCAAGCGCCTCCTGGTCGAGCGCGAAGGACTGCGGGTCTGGGTGCCGCTCGACGTGGTCACCACGTCCGGGTTCGCACCGGGCGAGCAGGTACGACTGTCGCTGCCACCGTGGCGGGCCGGCCTCTCGCCGGGCTTCTTCCTGGTGGACGGCACCCGACGGCGGGACGCCTCGCGCGGGGTGCGGCGGATCTACCTGCACTTCGACAGCACCGACACCGCCGTTCCGGCCTGGGGACGAGTGCTCACCTTCCTGGAGGAGCAGCAGGCGGCGTACCGGGCGAAGGTCCTGTCGTCCCGTGAGCTCTACCCGAGGCGCGACGCGATCGTCGTCTACCTCACCGGCGGCCGTGACGACCTCGTCCACGATCTCGCCGAACTGGTCCAGGGCCTGCCCGGCCTGGGCGACGACACCTCGGTGCTCGTCGACCGCATCGCATCCGGTGTCGGCGCCGCCGCCGAGCCCGCCGACCCGAAGCCGGGCCGGCAGGGACTCAGCTTCGGTCAGCACCGCGCCACCGTCCTGGCCGCCGCGCTCGTCGAGGCCGGCGAGGACCTGGACCGGCGGATCCCGCTGGTGGTGAGCCGATTCCGGGAGGCCGGCATCGACCCACTCAACCCGGCCCGCAACCTGCCCGCCTGACCGCACCATCCCGAAGACCTGAGCTCACTCGCTGGGGAGGTCGAACCGGCGTCTCCAGTCTGGAGCTCAGTGCTTCACACCACATCAAACCCTAGAAGGAGAACCGCAATGAGCAACGACGTCACCCAGAACGACAACATCGTCGAACTCGTCTCGGCCTACGAGACCTACCTCGACGACTCCGAGTCGCTGGACGTGTCGGCCGTCGCGGACGCCCCCGCCACCACCTGGTACTGCGTCGGCGCCAGCATCAGCTTCATCACCGCGGCCACCTACGAGGCCACCTGCTGATCAGCCCCCTGAGTTCCCGGACCGACCGGGTTTTCCGCACCAAACGATCATCGAAGGAGCGAAATGTCTGACAAGAACAACATCGAGGAACTGCTCGCCGGCTACGAGACCTACAGCACCGCTGAGGACATCGACGTCTCGGCCGTCGCGGACGCTCCGGCCACCACGCCGGGCTGCGTCATCGTCTCCGCCAGCGTCAGCTGGATGAGCGGCCAGGTCGTCTCGAAGACCATCGACGACGGCTGCTGAGCCGGTAACACCCACGCCATTCAGCGGTGGGCCGGTGCCCCCTCCGGCCCACCGCTGGCCTGATTTGCAGAGGTAGCCCCGATATGACAGATCTTGCGCCGTTCCAGCAGCTGATGACCATGACCGACCTTCTGACTCCGGCCGCGGTGCGCGCGGCTGCGACTCTCGGCATCGCGGATCACGTCGCGGCCGGGGCCACCACCGCCGGCGAGATCGCCCGGCGGGCCGGAACGAAGTATGACGTCACCGACTCGCTGCTGCGGTATCTCGCCGAGATCGGCCTGTTCCTGCGGGACGAGGCCGGCACGTACGCCCTGACCCCACTCGCCGAGCCGTTGCTCTCCGACAATCCGCGCAGCGTGCGAGCTCTGCTGCGCAACGACAACATGACCGGCAGCAGCACCCTCGCGTTGCTGCGCCTGGACCACACCGTGCGGACCGGCGAGCCCGGCTACGCCGCCGCGTTCGGCCGCCCGTTCTGGGAGACGGTCAACAACGACACCGAGTTCGTCGCCGAGTGGCAGGAGCACGCCGCTCTCGCCGACCGGGAGCACGTCGCCGGCGGTCGGCTCGGCTGGGACGCCGGCGCCATCGTGACCGAGTACGACTGGTCCGGTGCCCGCAGCTTCGTCGACGTGGGCGGTCACCTGGGCGTCCTCACCCTGGCCCTGGTCCGCGCCCACGCCCACCTGCACGGCACCCTGCTCGACCTGCACAATGCCGCCGCCGAGGCGGGTCGCCGCTTCGCCCGCTCCGAAGTGGCCGACCGGCTGCAGGCGGTCGAGGGCAGCTTCTTCGAGCCGCTGCCGGAGGGCCGGGACGTGTACGTGCTCTCCGCCATCCTGGCCGACTGGACCGACGACGACGCGATCCTGATCCTCAAGCGCTGCCGGGAGGCGGCCGCCGATCACGGCCGGGTGCTCGTCGCCGACATCGCCATGCCGATCAACGGTCCGGGTGCCGAGTTGCAGATGCGCTCGATGATGCCCGCCCCGGCCCGCTCGGCCGAGCAGATCGAGCAGCTCGCGGCGGCGGCCGGACTCCGGCTGACCTGGCGCGGACCGGGCACGGCGGTCCGGACCCTCCTCGAATTCACGGCGGCCTGACATGACCGACACCGCGCCCACCCGGCACCGCCTGCTGCGGGAACTCGCCGCCGGCCACCCACTGACCGTCGTGACGATCGCCGTCCTCGCCCTGCTCTCCACAGTCGGCACGCTGGCCCTGCCGTGGGCCGTCGGCCGTCTGATCGCCGACCTCGGCCAGGCCGGCAGTGGCCGATGGACCGTCGTGCTGATCGTTCTCGGTATCGGTTCGGCGGCCGCGAACGCGGTCGCCACGTTCCTGCTGTCGCGCCTCGGCCAGCGGATGATCTACCGGCTGCGGGTCCGGACCATGGGCCACGTGCTGCGACTGCCGGTCTCCGACGTCCGTCGTGAGGGCAGTGGCAGCCTGGTCAGCCGGATCACCGCCGACACCGGCCGGCTGAAGAAACTGATCGACGTCGGCCCGATCCAGCTGCCCATCGCCGGCCTCACGGCCGTCGGCACGCTGGTGATCATGGGCTTTCTCGACTGGCTGCTGCTGGTCGTCACGGTCGGCGCGTTCCTTGTCGCGATCGCCCTGATCTTCCTGGTCGTCAAGAAGCTGCGGAGCAGCTACTCGGCCGTCCAGGAGTCCACCGGCCTGCTGGCCCAGCGCTTCTCGGCCGCGGTCGACGCGGTCAAGGTGATCAAGGCGTACCGGGCCGAGGCGAACGTGACGTCCGACCTCGCCGGAACCGCCCAGCAGCTCGCCGACCGGGAGATCGGCGCGGCCAAGATGGAGGCCCTGATGACCCCCGTGGTCACCCTGGGCCAGCAGATCGCGCTGGTCGCGGTGGTGACCGGAGGTGGCGCCCGGCTTGTCGCCGGTGACCTCGGTCTGGCCGACTTCGTCGCGTTCCTGCTCTACCTGCTTCAGCTGACCGGCCCGTTCATGATGATCGCGTCCGGCATCACCGCGCTGAAGATGGGCGTGGTGGCCCGGGACCGATTCACCGGCCTCTTCGACATGCCACAGGAGCAGAGCCCGCGGGAGACCACGGCCACCGCCGTGACGCCGGGCCCGGCCGTGAGCTTCGACCGGGTGCGTTTCGCCTACGGATCGGAACCGATCCTGCGGGACGTCTCCTTCGAGGTGCCGCAGCGTGGCCTCACCGCCGTCGTCGGCCTCTCCGGCGCCGGCAAGACCACCGCGATGGAGCTGATCGAGCGGTTCGCCGACGTCGACGGCGGCAGCATCCGGTTCCTCGGCCGCGACGTGCGGGAGTGGCCGCTCAGCGAGTTGCGCAGCCGGGTGGCCTATGTGGACCAGGCCTCCAGCTCGGTGCAGGACTCGGTGCGCCGCAACCTCACCCTCGGCCGCGGCGAGTCCGCGTTCTCCGACGGCGAGCTGATGTCGGTGCTGCAGCGGGTCGGCCTGGCCGACGAGATCCGCCGGACGCCGGACGGGCTGGACACGGTCCTGGCCGGCGACGTCGACCTCTCCGGTGGTCAGCGGCAGCGCCTGGCGATCGCCCGGGCCATGCTCACCGACGCGCCGCTGGTGCTCCTCGACGAGCCGTCGTCGCACCTGGACAGCATCAACGAGCAGAAGCTCCGCGACCTGGTCGACGAGCTGGCCGCGGATCGGGCGGTGCTCGTCGTCGCGCACCGCATCTCCACCATCCGGCACGCCGCGCACGTCGTGGTGATGGAGGCCGGCCTGGTGGTCGGCCAGGGTTCGCACGACGACCTGATGAACGACTGCCCCAACTACGCCGATCTGGTTCACGGGCAGATGCTCGGGACGGGAGCACTGCGATGACCGACTACTCGATCATGATGCCGTTCGCCCCGCGGCGACCGGAGCAACTGGTGCCGTACGCGGCCCTGACCCAATGGACGTCCGCCTCACGGCTGTGGCAGGGACAGGGCAACGTCGGTGACACCCACATCGCCTTCGCGCACGCGGCGGCCAGCGGGTTCCGGGTCCCGATGGGCACCTCGGTCAACCTCATGCCGTTCCTGCACCCGTACGACGCCGCGCTGCGCGCCCAGACGATGGCCGTGGCCAGCGGGCACCGGTTCGTGGCGGGATTCGGTCCGGGCGGGAAGTCGCTGCAGCAGACTCTGCTCGGCGCGGCGTACCGCAGCCAGCTCGACGCGATCCGTGAGTACGTGACGGTGGTGCGCGCCCTCTTGGAGGACGGCAAGGTCGACTTCCAGGGCGAGTACTTCCAGGCCCGGATGTCGGTGACCCGTTTCCCCCGGCCGCCGGTCGACATCGGGCTCGGGGTGCTGCGCCCGCGGATGGCCGAGCTGGCCGGTGAGGTCGCCGACGTGGCGATCACGTGGCTGACCTCGGCGTCGTACCTGCGGGACACGGTCGTCCCGGCACTGCGCCGCGGCGCCGAACGGGCCGGACGGCCGATGCCGAGACTGGTGGCGATAGTGCCGATGGCACTGCGCGCGCCGGATCGCGACCCGGTCGAGCTGGCTCTGATCAGCAACAGCGGCCACATGAGCCTGCCGCACTACATCGACATGCTCCAGCGGTCGGGCATCGACGTGGACATGACCGCCGACCCCCGCGCCAGCGGGCAGGCCCTGATCGACGGCGGCGCCTTCCTGTACGGAGACCGCGACGAGCTGGCTGTGGCGATCAAGGAGTTCGCCGCGGCCGGCGCCGACGAGGTCGCCCTCAACATGGCCGGCGTCTGCATGCGGCACGGCGGGAGCACCGTCATCAAGGACCTCACGACCGTTTTGGAGGAGGTGGCGACATGAGCGAGGGGCCTCCCTTGGAGTTCCTCGACACACCCGTTCTCGGTCTGCACCGGCTGCTTCTCGTGGTCACCGGCTCGGCCGCCGCGAGCAACGTGCCGACCTGGCTGAACTGGATCGCGGAGACGTACCCCGATCTCGACGTACGGCTCGTCGCCACTCGCAGCGCCGAGCGGTTCGTCACCCGGTACGCGCTCGACCTGCGTACCGGGGGCGAGTTCGCCATCGATGCGTGGGACGAGGTCAAAGGGGCCAAACACGTCGAGTGGGCCGAGTGGGCCGAAGGGGTTCTGGTCTATCCGGCCACCTTCCACTTCGTCACCCGCTTCGCCCTCGGCCTCGCCGACTCCCCGGTGCTGCTGGCCCTGCAGTGCACCCGGGCCGTGGTCGGCATCGCGCCGGCGCTGCCACCGGGCGGTCTGGAGAGCCCGGCCTTCCAGCAGCACTGGGCGACGCTCGCCGGCCGGGAAACGGTCGCCCTGGTGCCGCCGATGCCCGGGCGCAGTCTCACCACCGGACGCGACGACGGCTGGGTGTGCCCGCCGATGCCGGAGGCGCTGCGGCGTCTGGAAGAGCGCCGGCGGCGGCTGCAACCGGTGGGGATCCTCCGGTGACCGCCACCCTGGCCGAGCCGGTACGGGACTTCGGCACCGGACTGCTGCACACGACCGTACGGCCGCTGCCTGATGGTGGTCATCGGTGGCGACGGGGTCCGGGGCCGCTGGCCCCGGCGCCGTTCGTCCCGACCGGGACGTTCCCCGAGGGGGAGACCGGGGGCGTGCGGTGGGTCGTCGGGACCGCCGACGGCGACGACCGGATCTACGACGTCCGCAACCGGGAGGCGGTGGCCGGGCGGTTGCTGCGGGAGGGCCCGGACGAGGCGTTCGCCCCGGTGCTGCACGGGCTCGGCGCCGCTCTGCGGGCCCTGCACGAGCAGCCGGCGCCGGTTGATCTGGCGCCGCCCCGCGGGCTGACCCGGTTCGCGACCTGGCTGGACGGGCGGGCACCGGATCCGCGCGTCGCATACGCGGAATCGCTGCTCCGGCCCCGTCTCGGCATCCCCGCCTGGAACCGGGTCCGTGAACTGACCGACCGTATCCCGGCCGAGGAGGCGGTCCTGTCGCACGGCGCACCCGGTCTCGGCTCGCTGGTGATCGCCGAGTCCGGTGACGCCGCGGACGCGCTGGCCGGCGAGGACGTCTGCCGGGCCCCCTGGTGGTTCGACCTGGGCTGGGTGCTCGGCGAACTCGTCGAACTGCAGTGGTACCTGGGCGGTGACAAGGCGGCGTGGCAACGGCTGATCAAGGCACTGCTCGATGGGTACGACCGTGAGCTGCCCGAACACTGGCGAGCCTTCGTCGCGTTACGGGTCCTGTTGCACGCCCACGACTACACCGCCTACGTCGGCTGGGAGCCGAAGGTCTTCGACAAGTACACCGGGTTCGCCCGGTACCTGCTGTCCGTGTGAGGAAGTCATGACCACCCTGCACCGGCGCACCCTGCCGAACGGGTTGCGCGTACTCATCCAGCCGAACTGGCCGACCCCGCGTGCGGCGGTCAGTGTCCACTACGGAGCCGGTTTCCGGTCCGAGCCACCCGGCAGTGAGGGTCTCGCCCACCTGGTCGAGCATCTGATGTTCCGGGGCAGCCAGAGTCTGCCGGGCGGACGGTTCTACGACGACCTGCACCCGCTCGGCGGCACCGCCAACGGCACCACGCACCCCGACTACACCGACTACTTCCAGGTGGTGCCGGCGGAGGCGCTGGAGCAGGCGCTGTTCCGGGAGGCGGACCGGATGCGCGCGCCGCTGTTCACCGAAGCGGAGCTGGCGTCCCAGCTGTTCCAGGTGGGCCGGGAGATCGCGACCATGCGGGACGGCCGTCGGTACGGCCGGCTGCCCTGGCCGGCCCTGCCCGCGGTGATGTTCCGGTCGCTGGTCAACGCGCACGACGGGTACGGCGAGATCGCCAAGCTGCGGGACGTGACGGTGGACGACTGCGCGGCCTTCTTCGACGCCACCTACGTACCGTCCGGTGCGGTTCTGACGATCGTCACCCCGCACTCGGCGGACGAGGTGTGGACGCTTGTCGAACGCCACTTCGGTGACGTGCCGGGCCGGGCCGGTGATCCGCCTCCGGACCGGGCCGAGCCGCCCGCCGACGAGCACCGCCGGGCCGGGCTGGTGGTGCCGGGTGTGACCCGGCTGGCCCTGGCGCTCGGCTACCGGCTGCCCGACCCGGGCGACCGGCTGCACGACTACGTCTCCTACATGGTGCTGGCCCGGCTGGCCGCACGGTGGCGGCATCCGGGCTCGGCCCGGACCCACGCCGGCTGCGGGTTCTTCGGGCCACTCGATGCGCTGGCCCCGGACGCTTTCGTGGTCACCTCGGTGCTGCCGGACGGTGTGACGCCGGACGGCTTCGCCACCGAACTGGTCGCCGAGTGGCACCGGCTGAGCGGCCCCACGGCCGTCCGTGACGACGCGCCCCGGGCCGCCCGGGAACTGGCCGCCCAGCATCTGCGACGGCACGCCGACATCGAGGAGCGGTGCCGCGCACTGGGCCGTTTCGAGGTGCTCTTCGAGCGGGCCGAACTCGTCGACGACCTGGTCGACCTGCTCGCCGGGACCACCGCGGATCAGGTCGCGCAGGCCGCCGGCACACTGGCCGAGTCGTCCCGGACGTTGCTGATCGCCGGCCCGCCCGGTCGTCTCGACGAGCATCTGCCGCCCGCGGAGCCGCCGGAGGCCGGACCGCAGAAATCGCCGGCGCCACCCCGCAACCGCCGTACGGCCGCCGAACTCGGTGCCGCGCCGGGCGGGCCACGGGTGATGCCGCCGCTGGGTGAGCCGGTTGCGCCGGACCTGGCCGGATCGCGGGAGAGCCGGCTGCCGAACGGGCTGCGGGTGGTCGCCGTGCCTCATCACCGGGCGCCGGTGGTGGAGTTGCGGCTGCGGGTGCCGCTGGGGCCGGACGGGTGGCGCGATCCGGAGCGGGTCGCCGACCTGCTGCGGGTGCTCGGAGCGCGTACCGATGCCGCCCGAAGGGTCTCCGCCGTCGGCGGAGAACTGCACCTGTCCCAGGACGGCCAGTGGGCGGACGTCACCGGCTGGGCCCCGCCCACCGGGCTGACCACTCTGCTCACCGTGGTGGCCGACCTGGTCCAGCCGGGTGAGCTGCCCGAACACCGTCCACTGCCGCCGCAACCGGCTGCGCCCCCGGCACCGAATCAGCGGATGGACGACGCGCTGCGCCGGCTGTGGGCCGGTGAACCGGTGGACGGCCCGGCCGGCGACCTGACCACCCTGCACCGGCGGATCTTCCGGCCGGTCGACGCGACCCTCGTCCTGGTCGGCCCGCTGTCCGCCGGTGGTCTGCGGAACGAGGCCGGTGCCGCTCTCGCGGGCTGGCTCACCGCCGGTCCCGCGCCGCGGCCGCGGCCTGCCGAGGGCGGCGGGCTGCTCGTGGTGCCCGACCCGGCCGGTCCCGTGGTGCACCTGACCCTCAACGGACGCGAGCCCGACGACGGGTCGTCCGAGTCGGCCCGTTATCTGACGACCGCCCTGCTCGGCGGCACCAGCGAGGCACGGCTGGCCGCCCTGTGCCGCCGTCTGGGAAACGCCGAACTGGTGATGCTGGCCCGCCGGGACGTGCTGGCCGGGTATCGGCGGGCCTCGATCCGGCTGACGATGCCCCGCGACCAGGTCGACGCCGTCGTGGACGGCGTCCGCGCCGAGGTGCGCGCGCTGATCGCCGAGCCACCGCCGGTCGACGAGGTGACGGCGGCCGGCCGCTACTGCACCACGCAGATGCTCGCGGCCTTCGACTCACCGGCCCGGCTCGCCGACGCGCTGCGCCACACCACGGCGGCGGGCCGTGGCCTGGAGTGGGTGATCCGGCGGCCGGCGCTGCTCGGCACACCCGGCCCGGCCGAGCTCAGCGCGGCCGCCCATGACCTGTTCGGAGCGATGGACCACCTGGTGATGCTCGGTGACGACCCGGGCCCGGGCCTGATAGTGAAGGAGATCGGACCATGACGAAGCGTGTCGACCCGTTCGCGGCGTACCGGGCGGTCGAGGCGGCCACCGAGAGCGGCGAGGAGCTGGCCCGCCGGTCGGCCACTCCCGGCTGGTACCACCCGGCGCTGGGGGTCTCGCTGTTCCTGCCGTTCGGCGCGGTGTCCCTCGGCTGGCACTGGATCCCGTACGGCGTGATCCTCGGCCTGCTGGTCGTGCCGATCGTGGTGAACATGATCGCCGGCCACGTCACCGGCATCCGCCTCGACCGCTGGTCGGCGACCCGCGGCACCCGCCGGATCGCGGTGAAGCTCGCCGCGGTCAGCACCGTGCTGATCGTGGTGGGGCTCTGCCTGGAGTGGGGCCTCGACGTCCGCGGTGGTGCCGCGCTGGCCGGTGTGGCGGTGCTGGTGGGCACGGTGATCGGTGGGCGTCACGTCGACGTCGCCCTGACCCGCGATCTGGCCCGGCCGGCATGACGGCCGGCCTCGACGAGGTGCTCGTCCCGCGTCAGCGGCTGCAGATCTGCTCGATGCTCAGCCGGGTCTCGGCGCTGTCCTGCGAGACCCTGCGCGACAGCCTGCGACTGAGCAACTCGGCCGTGAACATGCAGCTCAGGATCTTGCACGCGGCAGGTTACGTCCGCCTGCGCAAGGAGCCATTCAATTCTCGAATCCACGCTTGGGCCGAGCTCACACCTCTCGGTAGAACTGTCCTAATCGCTCATCTCGCACGGCTCCGGGCACTCGCCGGCGCCTGATCGATCCCGAAAGGAGGCGCACCGATGCGATCGCACATCGCGCTCATGTCCGTTCCGCTGCACGGCCACGTCAACCCGATGCTGGGAGTGGCCGCCGAGCTCGTCGACCGTGGCCACCGGGTGACTTTCGCCTCCGGTGCGGCCTTCGCCCCGCTGATCGCCGAGACCGGTGCGACACCGGTCACGTACCTGTCGACCTTTCCGGCCGGTGGTGCACCCGGCGACGGCTGGCTGGCCGCCAGTGACGACGGCCGGCAGGCGGCCCGGATGTTCGGCCGGGAGCGCGACGCCGCGCTGCCGCAGATCGCCGCGGCCTACGGCGACGACCGGCCCGACCTGGTCGTCCACGACTCGGTCACGGCGTACGCTCCGTTGCTCGCCGCCCGCTGGGGTGTGCCGCAGGTGCAGTTCTCGCCGACCCACGTGTTCTTCCACGGTGCCGAGGAGAAGATCGGCGCCCCGGTCCGGGTGGTTCCCGAGGTCCGCCCGTGCGTGGTCGCCATGCCGCGATCACTACAGGTCAACGCGGATCAGGTGGGACCGGAGCACCTCTTCGTCGGACCGGTGCCGTGGCGCCGGAGCACCGACGGGGACTGGACCGCACCGGCCGGTGCGCGGGTGGCGCTGGTGTCTCTCGGCACCACCTACAACAGCCGGACCGACGTGTTGATCCGCTGTGCCGAAGGGCTGGCCGCCGGTGGCTGGCACGTCGTGATCGCCACCGGTGACGCCGGAACCGCCCGGGAACTGGGTGACCTGCCCGGCAACGTCGAGGTCCACCGCTGGGTGCCGCAGGTCCGGGTGCTCGAGCAGGCGGAGGTCTTCGTGACCGCGGGCGGTGCCGGGAGCGCGCTGGAGGGGCTGACGCAGGGCGTGCCGCTGGTGGTGGTGCCACAGGGCGTCGAGCAGTTCCTGACCGCGGCGCGGGTGCAGGCCCTCGGGGTGGGCCGGGCGATCACCCCGGAGCGATTCTCCGCCGAGGCGGTCCGGGCCGCGGCCGAGGAACTCACCACGAACCCGGGCACCCGTGCCGCTCTGGAGGCGATGCGGGCCGAGATCGGCCGGTCCGGCGGCGCGCCGGTGGCGGCCGACTTCATCGAGACGCATCTACTGGAGGGAAGCGCGGTATGACGATCACGACGACGGCGCCGGACACGAGCGCCACCAGCGAGAACGCCACGGAGACGGTCGTGGGGGTCCGCGATCTGCGGATGTCCTACGGCGCCCATGAGGTGCTGCGCGGCATCGACTTCGACATCGGTCGCGGTGAGATCGTGGCGCTGCTCGGCCCGAACGGCGCCGGCAAGAGCACCACGATCGAGATCCTGGAGGGCTTCCGGCTGCGGTCGGCAGGAGCGGTCACGGTGCTCGGCACCGACCCGGCCCACGGCGACGAGGCCTGGCGCGCCCGGCTCGGGATCGTCCTGCAGTCCTGGCGTGACCACGGCAAATGGCGGGTCCGGCAGCTGCTCCACCACTTCGCCGGCTTCTACCTGCCGTACGTGTCGGATCCCTGGGACGTCGACGAGCTGCTCGCCAAGGTGGGTCTCACCGAGCACGCGGATCGTACGATCGCCACGCTCTCCGGCGGACAGCGGCGGCGCCTGGACATCGCAGTCGGCATCGTCGGCCGCCCCGAGCTGCTCTTCCTCGACGAGCCCACGGTCGGCTTCGACCCGCAGGCCCGCAGCGAGTTCCACGAGATGGTCCGCGCCCTGGCCGACGACCGGATGACGATCCTGCTGACCACCCACGACCTGCACGAGGCGGAGAAGCTGGCGGACCGGGTGCTGATTCTGGCGCAGGGCCGGATCGCCGCCCACGGCACTCTCGACGAGCTGGCCCGCGACCTGGACACCAGCGCCGAGGTGACCTGGACGAGCGGTGGCCGCTCGCACCGGGAGCGCACCACCGACGTGTCCGCCTTCATGCGCGATCTCCTGGACCGGGACAGCGACGCGGAGGACCTGCGGGTGCACCGCCCGAACCTCGAGGACATCTACCTGACCCTGGTACGCGAGACGGAGACGAACCGATGAATCCGACCCGGCATGCGGTGGCGCAGGGCGCCCGCCGCGGCGCGATCGAGTTGCGCCAGGTGCTCACCAACGGACAGGACCTGACCACCAATCTGGTCTGGCTGTTCGGCCTGCTGGGCCCGCTCTACTTCCTGCGCGACGACAAGCTGCCCGGCGCCGACCTGTCGGTGGCCACCTTCGTCCTGCCCAGCCTGCTCGCCATGTGTGTCGGCTTCAACGGTCTGCTGATGCTGGCCCAGCAGTTGGTGGTCGACCGGGAGGACGGCACCCTGCTGCGGCTCAAGGCGCTGCCCCAGGGCATCGCCGCCTACCTGTCGGGCAAGGTGATATTCATCTCGGGCATGGTGGCCTTCGCGTGGGTCATGGTGATCGCGGTCGGCGCCGTCCTGGTCGACGACCTCACCCTGACCGAGGCCGGCCGCTGGCTGACCCTGGCCTGGCTGCTTCCCCTGGGCCTGCTGGCCCTGCTGCCGCTGGGCGCCGTCATCGGCTCCCTTGTGGAGAGTCCACGTAGCATCGGTCTGATCATGCTGCCGGTCTTCGCCCTCGCCGCCGTCTCCGGCATCTTCTACCCGGTCGGCGGGTTCCCCTACTGGGCGCAGCTGGTGGCCCAGGCCTCCCCGCTGTACTGGCTCGGTCTGGGCGCCCGTTCCGCCTTCCTGCCGGACAGCGCGCTGACCGCCGAGATTGGCGACTCGTGGCGGCACTGGGAGACGTTCACCGCACTGGGGATCTGGGCAGTCATCGGTCTGATCGCCGCCCCGATCGTGCTGCGCCTGGCCGCCCGCCGGGAGAGCGGTTCGACCATGACCGTCCGCCGTGACCGCGCCCTGAGCCGTCAGACCGCCTGACCGACACCGCCCGTTCCCAACAACCGAGGAGATCCGAAATGTCCCGTCTGGCCGAGAACCTCGCCCTGCTCCTGCTCGACGACGAGACCGGCAAGAGCACCGTCGACCTGGGCCGGCGCCACCGCGCGGTGGGCAGCGCCGTGCTGCTCGACCTGGTCCGGGCCGGCCGCCTGACCATCCCGGCGACCTCTGACTCCGAGCCCCGGGTTCAGATCGTCGGCTCCGGCTCCACCGGCGATGCCGCTCTGGACGCCGCCCTCGCCAAGCTCTCCGACTCACCGAAGGTGGGCTGGGCGGCTGAGAACGCCGGCCACGAGGCGTGGAAGCCGCTGCTGGAGCTGCTCGCCGAGGACGGGGCGATCCGTCTCGAGGAGCAGCGTGTGCTCGGTGTCATCAAGGTCAAGACCTGGCCGGCCGCCGACCCCACCCGTGAGCGGGCCGTCCGCGACGCCATCGCGGCCGCGCTGCAGGGTGGCCGGCCCGACGAGGAGACCGCCGTCCTGATCACGATCCTGCACGGCATCGGCCAGGTGCCGGGTGCTGGTGACCCGGCCGTCAAGGCCCGGGCCGAGGAGATCGCCAAGACCGCGGCGGCTTCCGGCCCGCTGAAGGACGCCTTCCACGGCCTGGACACGCTGCCCGCCTTCATCCTCTTCGCCGCGAGCTGATCGACGTGCCCGCCCCCGCAGCCCGGCCCGTCCTGATCGTCGAGCACCAGGCGCCCAGCCCGGACCGGGATTCCGGGTCGCTGCGCCTGTACCGCATCATCGACGAGTTGCAGGCGTTCGGCCACCAGGTGGTGTTCTTCCCGATGCGGGACACCGCGGACCCGGTCTACGCGGACCGGTTGCGGGGGCGCGGCGTCGCTGTTCTGACCGGCCGGGCGCGGCAGTCACGGTTCCTTTCCGATCAAGGGCACCTTTTCGGTACGGCCATCCTGTGCCGCCCCGAGCCGGCCCTGGAGATGCTGGCGTCGATCCGCGACGTCAACCCGGAATGCGTGATCGCGTACGACACGGTCGACCTGCACCACCACCGGTTGAGCCGGCAGGCCGACCTGGCCTTCGCCGACGGCACACCGGACCGGTACACCCTGCGAGCCCGCGCCGAGTCCACCCGTGCCCTGGAACTGATGCTGGTCCGGGAGTGCGACGTGACACTCGTCGTCTCCGAGGACGAGCGGCGGCTGCTGCTGGACGAGGTGCCGGGCGCCGACGTCGACGTCCTGTCGAACATCCACCGGCCGCCGGGCGCGACGCGGCAGCCGGTGACCGGCGCCCGCATCCTGTTCGTCGGCAACTACCTGCACCAGCCGAACGTCGACGCGGCCCGACGGCTGTGCACCGAGATCCTGCCCGCGGTGCGCCGCGAAATACCGGGCGCGGTCGTCGACCTGGTCGGTGACGCCGCCCCGCCCGAGCTGACCGCCCTGGCGAGCGACGGCGTCACGGTCCACGGATGGGTACCGGATCTGGGCCCGCTCTACGCGGCGGCCCGGGTCGTGGCGGCGCCGCTGCGCTACGGGGCCGGGGTCAAGGGCAAGGTCGGCGAGGCCGTCGAGTACGGCGTGCCGGTGGTGGGCACACCCGTGGCGGTCGAGGGCATGGGCCTGGTGCCGGAACGGGACGTGCTGGTCGGCGGCACCTCCGGGGAACTGGCCGCGCAGCTCGTCCGGGTGCTGCGCGACGACTCGCTCGGTCCACGGCTGGCCGCCTCGGCAGGGCCGGCGCTGGCGGCTCGATGCGGTCCCGGAGTGGCGCGTGCCGCTCTGGCCCGGCTGGTGGCCCGCCGACGTATCACGCCGCCCGCCATGACGCTCCAGTCATCAGCGGTGTGATCCCTGATCTCCCGCCCGGACGGTCACCTTCCCCCGGGGTCGTCCGTCCGGGCGGGGGCTTCCTCCCCACGGAGGAACGGGCGGCCCCCGCTACAGCCGGCCGAGAGTATCGTGCAGAATCGGCCGACACCATTCCCGTCAGCGACATGAAATGCAGGTAAGCCGTATGACCACGCAAATTGTGCAGCCCGAGTTCGGGCGCCGTTTGCGGCGTCTGCGCATAGAGCGCGGAATGTCGCAGCGCGATCTTGCCGTGGGCGTGGTCAATCAGTCCTACATCTCGTTGCTGGAGAAAGGCTCCCGCGTTCCGACGCCGGAGGTGGTCGCCCATCTGTCCGAGGTGCTGGGCGTCCCGGTGGCCGAGCTGACCGGTGCCGACGCCGAGCCGGCGGCGCCGCCCGCGGTGGCCGGTGCCGAGCTGGCCCGCGAGCTGATCGTCAGCAGCGCCGTCGACCAGGGTGACCTGCCCCGGGCCGAGCAGGTGCTGACCGGCGCCTTCGAGGAGGCGAAACGGGGTGGCCAGGCGGCCGCGATGCTCAGCCACGGCCTGGCCCTGGAGCGGATCCTGGAGCAGCGCAACGATCGTGGCGCGAGGTATGCCCTGCTTGCCGATCTGGTCACGGTCGCCGAGCAGGCCGGGGTGCCCGAGGCGCTGGTCCGGACCAGGATCGCCCTCGCCTCGGCGGCCCGTGACGTGGGCCGGCTGACCGAGGCGTTCACCCACATCGAGCAGGCACAGTCCGAGATCGCCGACACCGCGTTCGTCGGCGGCAGTGAGCACGTCCGCCTGCACGCCGTCCACATCTCGGTGCTCAGCGACGCGGGCGGTGGCGCCGAGATCACCCGGATCGTCGACCGGATGGTGGCGATGGCGGCCGACGTGAAGAGCCTGACCATCTCCGGCCGGGCCCACTGGGTGGCGAGTATCGCGATGGCCCGGATCGGCGAGGTCGACCGGTCGCTGGAGCACCTGCGGTCGGCCCGCGAGATGCTGGCCAGCCCGACCACGTCCCTCCGGGACTGGGCGCGCTTCTCGGTCGCCGCGGTCTCCGCGCTGATGGACGCGGACGCCGACCTGAACGAGATCACCACCCGGATGGAGGCGGCCCGCGCCGCGATGGCCGCCGCCGAGACCGCGGCGACGCCGTCGGCCGCGGCGAGTCTCGAGGTGCGGTATGCGGTGGCGGTGGGTGAGCCGGAACGGGCTCTGGAGATCGCCGCGACCGTCGACGAGGCCGACCTTTCCGGCATCGAGCGGGTGCGGTTCGTGCTCGCGGTCGGGCGTGCCCAGCGGCGTTGCGGCCGGTCCGAGGAGGCGGTCGGGTCGTTGCGGCGCGCCGCGCAGCTGGCCGAGGCCGCGGCGGCGTACCGGCGGGCCAGCCAGATCTGGCGCGAAGTGACGGACATAGCCTGACGGACACAGCCTGACGGACATGGGCTGACATGCGGAAAGGCTCCCGCGCGGACGCGAGAGCCTTTCGGTGGGAGGACGTACGCGGCTCCCTCGATGCCGCGGCCGACCAGAGGTGATCGATGGTCACCAGGGCCAGTCTTGGGTGATCGGCGGCTTGGGGTCGATCGGGACGACCACCGGCATCTCCCCATCGGCCACCGACACCGTCGGGACCGGCTGCGGGCCGGTGAAGTCGGTGGCGGTGAAGGCGATGGCGGCTGCGGCGAGAAGGGTCGGCATCACGAGGTGGCGCGGTGTCTTCGTCATGGCTCAATGTCTACCGGTCCCGAGCCGGCCTTGTGGACCCTGTATCGAAAACTTTGTGGATGACCGGGAGTCGCCGGGATCGCCCCCGATGGTCAAAGTGTTTCGAAGCTTTCAATACGGCGTTGAGGTCCGGTAACCGCGTTGTTGCAATTGTCGCGGCGGTGACCCCGGCATCGAGCACAGTCGAACGCCGAATTCTTCCGGGCGTCCGCTGCCGCAATTGCCGGATCACTGTCGGAGGTTAGTCATGCCCCTTTCCCGCCATTTCCGCCGAGTCCTGACCGCCGCTGTGGTGATGACTGCGACAGCGGTCAGCACGGCCGCGCCGGCCTTCGGAGCGGCGGCGTTCCCGGTGTCGTGGTCCGCGTCCTACGCGGGTGCCCAGGTCGCCGGCACCACCACTCACGTGCAGCACCCGCTCGGTGTCAGCCGTACCACGACCGTGAAGGGCGCCATCAAGGCCGGTACCGGAACCGGCTGCTTCCAGGCCGTGATCGAGACCGGGAGCGTCTCCTGGACGTCCCCGGCGACATGTGTCGGATCGGCCTCGGAGTCGTTCGTCACCACGTACCAGACCTTCACGATCGGCCCGGCGAGCACGGTGCGCCTGTGCTCGGCGGGTAGCACGACCGCCTGCGGCACCCCGGCACCGCTCTGGTGACCTCGACCTGAACCGTCCTCCGGCGAGCCGCCCAGTCATGACTTATGACTGGGCGGCTCGCTGTATTACTCCCGGGTAGCTCGCCGCCGGGTAGCTGTGAAAGCGCTGAGAGTGGCCTCTTGCAGGGCTTTCGCGGGAACTCAAGTTGATGACAGTGATTGACGATACCTGTTACAGATATTACGCTCATGACTGCGCAGCGATGACAGAAGTCAACTGATCGAGTTCGAACGTACGGGGGTCGTAATGAACGAGCGTGAACTCCAAGCCTTCGTGGCGGTCGCCGAGCACGGCCGGATGGATCTCGCCGCCAAGGCGCTGGGCTACTCGCAGCCCGCGGTCAGCTACCAGATCAAATGCCTGGAGATGACCCTCGGCGCGAAGCTCTTCGTCCGGACATCGTCGGGCGCGTCCATCACCCGCACCGGCGCGCTCATGCTGCCGTCGGCGCAGGCGGTGCTGACCCTGATGCGCGGCATCAAGGCCACCACCGGAGACCTCGCGCTCGTCGCCTGACCGGACGTCGAAAAGCCCCCGGGAATCCCCGGGGGCTTTCTCATGTGCTCAGCGGGCGCCGCGCGGGATCCAGGACGGCGCGCCGCCGTCCAGGTTGTGCTCCTTCTCGATGAACGCCAGGTTGTGATAGAAGTGCAGGCCACCGATATGGGCGTCGGCCGGCGCCGCGGTCCGGCCCACGATCTCCTCGTGGTGCAGCCCGTCGACGAGCGTCTTCAGAAAGCCCAGGCTGGTCGCCGGGTCGTCGTAGGTGTGGGCCAGCCCGCCGAAGGTCGGCCAGTACGAGGTCTGGAGATCCTCCATCACGTACAGCCCGCCGTCGCGCAACGCCGGGAAGAGATGTGCGAACGAGGCGAGCAGGTGGGCGCTGACATGACTCCCGTCGTCGATCACGATGTCCGGGGTGCCGGTCACCTCCAGCACCCGGGCCAGATCGGCGGGCGAGGACTGGTCGGCCTGCAGGACCGTCACCCGCTGGTCGCTCATGTGTGACTTGTCGACGATGTCCAGGCCGTAGACCAGGGCACGCGGGAAGTAGCGCCGCCACACGTCGAGCGACGCGCCACCGCGCTGCTGGTCGCCGAACCCGCCGACTCCGATCTCCAGAACCGTCAGCGGCTGGTCGCGCAGCCGGTCGAAGTGCTGTTCGTAGCGTCGCGGGTAGGTGTGATGACCCCACTTGTCCGAGCCGTAACGCACACAGAGTTCGGCGAGTCCGATCGCGTACGGACGGTCCAGCGCGTCCGCGAGCCGACGCACCACGTCGTAGACCGGCAGCGGCCGGTCGAAGGCGCCCGGGTTCTCCAGGTGCCCCCAGCGTGTCACCCGGGTCGCGTTGCTCTGGGCGCCACGCGGCCCGAACAGGCCGCGGACCACCTCGGTGAGGTCCTGGACCACTGCCGCGTCGGCCTTCACCTCCGTGTCGCCGAGCGCTTGGCTCCGCACATCGGTCGGCGTGACGCGTACCTCGTACCGGAAAATGTCGTCGCCGTGCCGCAACCCGATCTCGACCGTGACGTCCGGGCCTGCCGGGACGTCCGCGTGATAGAGAAGCTCGGCGACCGTCGCCGCAGCGACGGCGTCCGCTCCGAGCTCGCTGATCACCGTGGCGATCCCGTCGACGGTGCCCCCGGCCGCGGAGATGAGTAACCCTAGTCCCGCACGATCCACCGTAATATTCACAAACTTCACAATATACGGATAACGATGTGCGGGACTCAAGCGGCGAACAGCGGCCGCACCACGAAGTAGAACACGCACGCGAAGAACGCGGCGGCCGGGAACGTGGTGATCCAGGCGATCACGATGTTGCCCGCCACGTTCCAGCGGACCGCACTGAGCCGCTTCGTCGCGCCGACGCCCATGATCGCCGAGGTGATCGTGTGCGTCGTCGAGATCGGCGCGTGCAGGACCAGGGCGTTGAAGTAGAGCACTGAGCTGGCCACGGTCTCGGCCGCGAACCCCTCGGACGGCCCCAGGTCGATGATCTTGCGGCCGAGGGTGCGGATGATCCGCCACCCGCCCGCGTAGGTGCCGGCCGCGAGCACACCCGCCGACGTCCAGTACACCCACTCCGGGATGTGCGTCGAGTCCGACTGGAACCCGCCGGTGTAGAGCGCCAGCACCACGATGCCCATGGTCTTCGCCGCGTCCTGCATGCCGTGACCGATCGACATGCCCGCCGCCGAGACGGTCTGTGCCCAGCGGAAACCCCGGTTGAGCCGCCCCGGGTGCCCGCGCCGGAAGGTCCACATGATCGCGACCATGAAGATGAAACCGAGGATCAGGCCGACCACCGGCGACACCACCATCGGGATCAGCACCTTGTTGATGATGTTGTCCCACTGGACCTCGCCCACGGTGGCGAAGAGGGTGGCCCCGACCAGACCGCCGAAGAGCGCGTGCGACGAACTGGACGGCAACCCGAAGTACCAGGTGATCAGGTTCCAGGTGATGGCGCCGAGCACGCCGGCGAAGACGATGCCCAGGCTGGGGATGCCGATCGGCAGGTCGACCAGCCCGTCGCCGACCGTCTTGGCGACCTCGGTGCCCAGGTGCGCGCCGATGAAGTTGCCGACCGCGGCCATGGCCAGGGCCACCCGTGGGGTGAGAGCGCGGGTGCTGACGCTGGTGGCGATCGCGTTGGCGGCGTCGTGGAAGCCGTTCGTGTAGTCGAACGCCATCGCCGCGAGGATCACCGCCACGACGGCGATGAGTTCGGGATCCACGCTCTAGGACTCCTTGACCGCGATGGTCTCGATGGTGTTCGCCACGTGCTCGAAGGCGTCGCAGGCGGCCTCCAGCTCGTCGACGACCTCCTTCATCTTGAGCACGGTCAGCGCGTCATATTCCCCGGAGAAGAGACGGACCAGCAGCATCCGGTACGCGCGGTCGCCGTCGTTCTCCAGGCGGTTGATCTCGATCCAGTACTCCTCCATACCCTTCAGCGAGCGCAGTTTCGGCATCGCCTCGGCGGTCACCTTGGCCTGCTGGTCCAGCACGGTGACCAGCTCGTGCATCTCCCGCGGCAGCGAGGGCAGATCGGTCAGGCCGTAGAGGTAGAGCAGGTTGCCGGCCGCCTCCAGGTGGTCCATCACATCGTCCAGCTGGGAGCCGAGCGAGTAGATGTCCTCCCGGTCGAACGGGGTGATGAAGGTGGAGTTGATCTTCTTGTAGAGCTCATGGGTGATCGAGTCGCTGTCGTGCTCCACATCGCTCAGCCGATCGGCGACCGATTGGACGTCCACTCCGGGCAGCGCCAGCTCGTTCAGCAGCTCGGTGCCTTTGACCAGGTTGTAGGCCGCCCTGGTGAACAGTTCGTAGAAGGCCCCCTCGACGGGGCGGAATGAGAACTTCACGGCGCGGACCTCGATCAACAGGCTTTATGAATGGATCTCCGAAGGCATGCTATCGGTCCACGCGGGTTCACCCTTCGCGACGGCCCTCAAACCGCCTCGTGACGATTCGCTGAACGTGGCGCGTTCGGTCGCGGCGCGGAACGGCGAACCGCCCTGGTCGGAACGTGTGGCAGCGGCGTGCCGACGACCGGGTTCCGGCGCAGGTGACGGGCCAGTCCGGTCAGGTCGGTGTCGGCGATCACGTCCACGCCCGCGGCGCCCAGCTCGGTCCAGACCGCGGCGCGCGTCCGGCGGGAGCCGTCCGGCAATCCAGAGAATCGGACGGTACGCCCGTCCGCATGCGCCGCCCGCACCAGCGCGTGCAGCTGGTGCCGTTCCTCGGCGGTGATCGGCTCCCGGCCGTCCCAGCCGAACCGCCGCGACCACGGCTCGCTGACCATCGGGGTCAGTTCCGGCGGGGCCGAGCGGGAACCCAGGTCGTCGAAGGTGCCGTCGGCGAACGCGTACCGCTCGGTCTGTGCGGTGAGCAACTCGCGGACGTCGATCACGCCGGTCACCGTGACGGTCACCGCGCCCGGGGCGAGCACCCCGTCCCGGCACCGGCTGAGCAGGCCGGCGTGGTCGCGCAGCTGCCGGTCCAGCATCCGGTAGGCGCGCAGCAGCGCCTCCGGGTCGCGGCTCGCCCCGCCGAACTCGATCACCAGCCGGAACGGCGCCCGCTGGTCCGGCCAGAGCCGGCCGCCGGTGGTCCGGGCGCGGGCGAAGAGCGGCGCCAGAACCAGGCGGCGCAGCGTGCGGCCGGGCTGCGGCCCGCCCGGCCCGAGGTACAGCTCGCCGTGCGGGCCGGGCACCACGCGGACGGTCATCCCGGCCAGCCCGAGCCGGAGCACGGCGGGCAGCGGGTCGGTCGCGTCCGGGCTGGTCAGAGCATGTCCGGCCGGGAGGAACGGGCGGACGCGACGCAGATACGCGACCGAGACCGCGCCGCCGGCCCCGGCCAGGCCGGCCAGTCCGCCCGCGATTGTCGCCATGTCCTGCACCGAGCACCGTCCGATTCGTACTTTTTGGGTAATTCATACTGTGGCACAGCTGATACCCGTAAACCGGGAATGTCGCGCAGAATTCGTGTCATGCCGTCACCGTCCGCGGTCGAGTTCGAGGAACAGCGCTCGTACCTCATGGCCGTCGCCTACCGCATGCTCGGCAACCGCGCCGAGGCCGAGGACGCGGTCCAGGAGGCCTGGCTGCGCTACGCGCAGCAGACCGAGGAGATCAGAGATCCGCGGGGGTGGCTCACCACGGTCACCGCACGGATCTGCCTGGACCAGCTCAACTCCGCTCGGGTACGCCGTACCGCGTACCCCGGCGAATGGCTGCCCGCGTTCGTGATCGAGCCGGACGCCGACCCCGCCGACCGGGCCGAACTGTCCGACCAGGTCAGCGTCGCCCTGCTGGTGGTGCTGGAACGGCTCACCCCCGAGCAGCGGGTGGCGTTCGTGCTGCACGACGCGTTCGCGGTGCCGTTCGACGAGGTCGCGGCGGTGCTCGACAGCACACCGGCGGCCGCCCGGCAGCACGCCTCCCGGGCTCGCAAGGCAGTCGCCGACGGAAACATCAGGCACACCGCCGGGCTCGCCGAACAACGGCGGGTGCTGGACGCGTTCCTCGCCGCGGCACAGAGCGGCGACATGCGTACCCTCGCCGCCGTGCTCGCACCCGATGTCGTCGCCATCGGCGACGGGGGCGGAATGGTCCGCACCGCCCTGCGTCCCGTTCTCGGCGCCGACAAGGTCGCCCGTTTCTTCGTCGGGCTGCTCACCTACAAGATGGCCGAGCTCACCGACCTCAAGGCCGAACCGGTCGTGGTCAACGGCTCCGCCGCGATGATGCTCCAGGGCACCCGCCCGGACGGCAGCCGGCTCGTCGTGGTGAGCGCGGTGGCGGTCGACGACGGCCGCATCACCGGCATCTTCAACCAGCAGAATCCGGAGAAACTAGTCCTGGGTCACTTCGAGTAGGTGCTTGCGGTAGTGCGAGGCGAACGGCTCGGTGCCGTCGCCGAGCGCCGTGATCAGGTGCCGGGACGCCGCGAACGCGTGCTCCACCAGATCGTCCGGGTAGCCGAAGGCGACCCGGTGCTCGGCGAACTCGTCCTCGTCGCGGAGCTCCACCAGGCCCGTCTCGCGGCGCCGCACCGCGTCCAGGTCCAGGTCGATGATGTGAACCGTGTCACCCTCCCAGCGGGCCGGGGTGGTGATGTCGCAATACACCTCGCTGGTCCGCGGGGGTGGGTTGAACATCCCCGTCCACCAGGCGTGATGCGGGATGAGCAGGACGAACGGGATCTGCTCGACGGACGGGCGGCCGTGGTAGACCGACGCGGTGCCCCGGGTCACGCCGACCCAGACACCGAGGTCGTCCTCGGCCAGACGGCGGGCCGGGTAGTCACGATGCGCCGAACCGTCGTACTTCGTGTAGATGACCCGGACCATCTCGCTCGGCATGGGTTGCACCCTAGCGGTGACCCGGATATGTCGGTGGTGGCGGGTACGGTTCCTCCGTGCCCGCAGCCAGTAAGAAGAAGGCAACCGCCGAGCAGATTCTCGCCGCCGCCGTGGGGGCGGTCCCCGGAGGCTCCGCCCGTCCAGGCCAGCAGGCCATGGTCGAGGCGATCGACAAAGCCGTGAAAGACAAGGAGCACCTGCTCGTCCAAGCGGGCACCGGCACCGGCAAGAGCCTCGGCTACCTGACACCGGCCCTGCTCGTCGACGGCCCGGTGGTCGTCTCCACCGCCACCCTCGCGCTGCAGAACCAGCTGGTCGAGCACGACCTGCCCCGGCTCGCCGAGGCGGTGCAGCCGGTGCTCGGGCGCAAACCCACGTTCGCCGTGCTCAAGGGCCGGCACCACTACCTCTGCGCGGCCAAACTCGAGCACGCCGACGAGGAGGGCCCCACCGACACCCTCTTCGACGCCGAGCCCGCCGCCCCCAAGGCCGGCCAGTGGCTCGGCGAGGGTGCCCGGCTCGGCAAGCAGATCCTGCGGATCCGGAAGTGGTCGGAGAAGACCCAGACCGGTGACCGCGACGAGCTCGACCCCGGCGTCGAGGACCTCGCCTGGCGCCAGGTCTCCATGCCGGCGCGCGACTGCGTCGGGGCCGGCCGTTGTCCGTATGGCGCGGAGTGCTTCGCCGAGGCGTCCCGGGCCCGGGCCCGCGAGGCCGACATCGTCGTCACCAACCACAGCCTGCTCGCCGTCGACATGATCGCCGGCCGGCAGATCGTCCCGCCGCACAAGCTGCTCATCGTCGACGAGGCACACGAGCTGGCCGACCGGGTCTCCTCGGCGGCCCAGGCCGAGATCACCCCCGAGGGGGTCGAGCGGGCCGGCCGCCGCTCCCGCACCCTGATCACCCCGGCTGCCGCCGAGTCCCTGGCCGAGGCGGCCGACGCGCTCACCGTCAGCCTCGCCGACCTCCCCGCCGGGCGGCTCACCGACGGCCTCCCCGAGCGCCTCCGCCTGGCCGTCTCGATGATCGAGTCGGCCACCCGGGCCGGTCTCACCGCGATCGGCGAGATCAAGTCGGATGATCCCGACCCGGTCGGCAAACAGCAGGCCAAGGCCGTGCTCGACGAGCTGTCCACGACCTCGCAGCGGCTCCTGGAGGAAAACTCCTACGACGTCGCCTGGGTGGAGAAATCCGACATGGGCAGCGGGCGGCGGGCGCTCGTGGTCGCGCCGCTCTCGGTCGCCGGCACCCTCTCGGAAAAGCTGTATGCCGACCGGACCGTGGTGGTCACCTCGGCGACGCTGACCCTGGGCGGCCGGTTCGACACGGTGGCACGGTCGCTCGGCCTGCCGGTCTCCCCGCCCGGCCCGCCGTCCGCCGCCTCTGCCGGCTCCTCCTCCGCATCCTCCGGCGACGGCTGGACGTCGCTCGACGTGGGTTCCCCGTTCGACTACCCCAAACAGGGCATTCTGTACGTTGCGGCGCACCTGCCCCGGCCGGCCGCCTCCGGTCTGCCCGACGCGGCCGGGGCTGAGCTGCTCCGGCTGGTGGAGGCGCTCGGGGGGCGTACTCTCGGGCTCTTCTCGTCCCGGAAAGCCGCCACCCAGGCCGCCGAGCTGTTACGTGCGAAAACCGACCTGCCGATTCTGTTGCAGGGCGAGGAGACGTTGCCGATCCTGGTCCGCAAGTTCAAGGAGGAGCAGGCCAGCTGCCTGTTCGGCGTGATGTCCCTGTGGCAGGGCGTCGACGTCCCCGGCGATTCGTGCCAGCTGGTGGTCATCGACCGCCTGCCGTTCCCGCGCCCCGACGAGCCGTTGGCCGCCGCCCGAGCTGCGGCGGTCGACGCTTCCGGTGGTTCCGGTTTCTCCGCCGTCAGCGTCCCGATCGCCGCGGTCCGCCTGGCCCAGGGCGTCGGCCGCCTGATCCGTTCCACCGGCGACAAGGGGGTGGTCGCGGTCCTGGACTCCCGCTTGGAGACGGCCCGGGGTTACGGCGCCTTCCTCCGGAAGTCCCTGCCCCCGTTCTGGTACACCACTCGTCCCGACGTCGCCGAGGGAGCCCTGCGCCGCCTGGCCAACACCTGACCCGCCCGCACTCACCACACTGCGTGACCGTCCGCGACCTGGGTGGAATCACGTCGCGACAGAGCCTTCCGTGCAGCCGTCTCACCTCGAGAAGAACAGCCCGCACGCGGATGACATCTCCTCGGCCGCAACGCGTCCTCCGGCAACGCGTCCTCCGGCAACGCGTCCTCCGGCAACGCGTCCTCCGGCAACGCCTCCTCCGGCAACGCCTCCCCACGGCTTGTCGGCCGCCGGTTGTCGGCCTCGGCTTGCCGGTGGTCGGTGGTCGGTGGTCGGTCGCCGGTCGCCGGTCGCCGGTCGCCGGTTGTCGGCCACGGCTCGTTGCTCGGGGCTCGTTGCTCGTCGTTGTCGATCTGGGTTCGTCGTTCGTTGCTCGCCGCCGCGGATCTTGCACGACTTTTCACCCTCGCGCCGATCTTGCAGCTCTTTCCGTGTCCCAACGGGAAGAAAGCTGCAAGGTCTCTCCGGCACAGTGGATCTTGCACGACAAGCCACGTCCAGACGTGAAAAACCTTGCAAGATTGCTGTGAACATGGAGAACCGTGCAAGATCCACAGGGTCGGTCGGGGGTGAAACCACGTGAAAACGACATTCTCGTCCTGGGCCGGCACCTCTGGCGCATGCGTAACAGGTGCGACAGTCCGAAAGCCGGGCGGGAAACATCGCACGGCAGACCGCGCGCAGGGCGAAAGCTTCGAAGAAGCCTCGACATCTCCGCGGCTCCCTCGGCTCCGAGCTGGACCACCGCCACCTCGCAGATTCCACAAGATCGGCGTGCCGAAGACCGTCAGCCGTCGCTCAGCGCGGTATTGCGGGTGCGTTTGGCGCGGTGAACGACGGCTGACGGTGGCCGGGTGTGAGTTTGTGGCGCTCGGCGAGGATGGCGGGAGTCGACGGCTCTACGGCTGGATGGGTGATGGGTTTGCTGCTGATCGCGTGCACGTTCCTGGTCGACCGGACGGGGGCGTTGCTTCTGCAACTGCGGGACGACAAGGCGGCCTACTGCCCGAACGTGTGGGGGCTGCCGGGCGGCGCGGTCGAGGAGGGGGAGACGGCGGAGGAGGCTGCCGTTCGCGAGTTGTGGGAGGAGACCCGGTTGCGACCGGACGGCCGGTTGCGGCTCTTCGCGGAGCAGGAGCTACCCGCCCAGGGCACTCATCAGGGTCGATTGAAGAGCTATTTCTTCGGTACGACCTCCGCAGTCCAGGACGACGTGATCCTCGGCGAGGGTGCGGCGATGCTGTTCATCCCGGCCGCCGAGGTGCTGGACCGCCCCTTCACCCCGGGCAGCGCCGAGATCATCGCCCGTTTCCTGGCCTCGCCCGAATACGCCGCCATCATCGATTCTCATGTCGACATCGCGGATCGTGATGATCGCTGACTAGTCATCAGACTCTGGTCCCTTGTAAAGTTCTCCCATGACGAGTTTCTCGCGTTCGGTCGGTGCTTCTTCTGTCGCCGCGGCATACCGTGGGCGCATGTCCAGCGTTGAGAGCGAGGCGTCGCGCCACGCCAGGGAAACCGAGCCGGTGACCGTGGATCTGGAGCGAAAGGCGCTGTTCGCCGCTCGGGTGGCGGCCCAGGCGAAAGGCCTTTCGCTGTCCGAGTGGCTGTCCCGGGTCGCCTGGGAGCAGGCTGTCGCCGAGGCCGCGGAGACGAGTGCCGAGCAGTATCGCCTGCATCCCGACGAGCCACCAGGCTGGGCGGATTCGGCTCTCGACCGCGTCTTCGGCCAGGACGCGGCGTGAAACGCGGTGATGTCTGGACGGCGGTTCGTCTCGGCCACGAGCGCCGCGTCGTCATCGTCGGTAACGACGCGATCAACGATCGTCACGATGGCGTTCTCGTCGTTCCGCTCTCTGACATCCACGAGCCCGGCCTGGCACTGCCATCGGTCCGCGACATCGAGGGAAAGCCGTTGGGGACGTTTCTCACTCATCACGTCGGTCAGGTGAACAAGGGCTATCTCACCTCGCGGGCCGCGGTCCTCGATGAGGCCAGTCGGGAGAGCGTCGATGTCGCTCTGCGGGCGGCGCTCGATCTCTGAGCGCAGCGTGTCACCATGGCTGCCGTGACGGGGCCGGGGTATGGGTATCCGCCGCCGGGAGGCTCGGGGCCGCGGCGGCGATGGCTTCCGGTTGTGGTCGGGGTCTGGGGTGTGGTGCTGCTCGCCGCGGTCTTCTGGTCGGTGCGTAACGATCCGCCGACCGTGCCCGAGCAGCGGACTGCCGGGCAGGCGGTGGCTGTGCTGCGGGCCGCCTCCGGGGCTGTCGTCGAGGCCGCCCAGGATGAGCGGTGGGTGCTGAGCCTCGGCGTGCTGCGGGTCGAGGAGTGTTCGATCACCCCGGTGTGGGACGGGCAGGAAGCCAGCCGTGAGGTGACCCTCTACGTGCCGGACGGTGATGCGCGGACGGCGCTCGACACGGTCGCTGACCGGTTGCCGGCCGGCTATCGGGCCGGAGTGATCGGCGCACGTGGGGGCACACGGCTGTCGTTCTTCGCCGACGCCGGTGAGAACGTCGGGGTCGAGTCCGAGGCGAACTCCGCCGATCAGGTGCTCAGCCTGCGGATCTTCACCGGTTGCCGTCCCGCTTCGGCGGATCTCGACCGGGGCGACCCGGCTGCCGGAACCGCTCCGCCCACGCTCGATGCCGTGGTGGCTGAGATCACCGCGACCGGCACCGGAAGCCCGTCCGCGACCCCTGGTCTGAACGGAAGCCCGTCCGCGACGCCTGCACCGGGCGGGAATCCCTCCGCGGCGCCGGCTCCGGGTGGGAGTTCGGTGGAGACGCTGGCCGTCGCGTGTCCGGGTGGCGGGACGGCGTCCACCTTCGTGCGGGACGCCGGGCCGGCCGGGGTGGATGACGGGCCGCGTGGGGTGCCGGAGGGGACGGTGCCGGTTTGGGCTGACGCGGGCGGGTGGGCGTACCGCATGGGGTCTGAATCGGTTGTGGTGACCGTGGAGCAGCAGCGTTATCGGGTGCGGGTGACCACCGCCTGCCGGGCCGGCTGAAAGCCGGTCAATAGACGAGGGCCTGGGCGCCGTCCGACATGATCTCCTCCACGAAGACCGCCGCGCCGGCGATGCGGATGCCGGGGATCACGTCGGCGGGGGTGATCTCGCGGCGGGCCGCGCATTGGGTGCAGGCGGTGACGCGGCCGGCTTCCAGGAGGAGTTCGAGCAGGTCGGGCAGCGGGGCGGCGTGGGCCAGTTCGAAGGTCGCGGCCCGGCCGGGCAGGGCGAACCAGGTGGACTCGCCGGTCAGCCACAACGACACGTCGATTCCGGCGGTCGCGGCGGTGCTCGCGACGTTGAATGCCTGGTTGCAGCGCTCCGGCGCGTCGGCTCCGGCGGTGGCCTTGACGACCAGCAAACGTGCCATACCGGCCAGCATAAGATGGGCCGGTCATGGTTACGGAGATCGGGTTCGTGAGTCTGCTGGTGGCCGCCCTCGGTGGGCTGGCCGGCGGCTTCGGCTATCTGGCAATGCGCATTTCGAGGGGACGCTGGTGAGCAACGAGACGGAAAACCCACTGGGCCCGCCGCCGTGGCTCAACGCTCCGCCGGTCGAGGGCTACCCCTATGAGGACACCCATGACCTGCGGTCCGGGCCGGATCTGCATCCGTCGCTGCTCGGGCTGCTGCCGTTCGTCGGGTTGTGGCGTGGGCGTGGGCAGGGCGGGTTCCCGCAGGAGGACGATTACAACTTCGCCCAGGAGATCCGGCTCAGTCACGACGGCCGGTCGTTCCTGCGGTATGAGTCGCGGGCCTGGCTGCTCGACGACGAGTCGAAGCCGATCGGGCAGGCGCTGGTCGAGTCCGGGTTCTGGCGTCCGGTGCTGGTCGACGGCCGGCCCGGCGACGAGATGGAGGCCACGATGATCCGGCCGGACGGGGTGGCCGAGCTCTACCTGGGCAAGGCGGCCACCACCCGGCTGGAGATGGTGGCCGACGCGGTGGCGTACACGCCGTCCGGGCTGCACGTCACCGGCGGGCAGCGGCTGTTCGGCGTGGTGGAGGGGGCGCTGCTCTACGCGCACGAGATCGCCGTCGACAACAGCGGTTTGAAGCCGCACATGTCGGCGCGCCTTCTACGCATCGGCGGCTGACCGAAAGCGCCTGCCAGGCATCGGCGGCTGATCCGAAAAGCGCCTGCCAGGCATCGGCGGCTGAGCCAAAAGCGCCTGCTAGGCATCGGCGGCTGACCGAAAAGGCGCATCGGCGAAACCAAGCAGGTCCAAGAGGCGGGACGTCCACGGCGAGCGAGGCCGGGGCGTCCCGTCCAGTGCGGTCACCTCGGCCAGACCACGTAGCGACGACGCCAGCCAGATCGCGTCGGCGGCGGCGAGTGCGGGCCGGGTGATCATCCGCTCGGCGGCGTGCAGGCCCAGCGACGGCGCCAGCGACAGCAGGTGAGCCGCGGTGATGCCGGGCAGGATGCCGGCTTCCTCGGGCGGGACCGTGCACAGCGTGTCACCGGTCAGCCAGACCACTGACGAGGTGGGCGCTTCCAGCACGTACCCCTCGGTGGAGAGCCAGATCAGATCGTCCACGCCCTGCCGTGCCGCCCACCGGCGGGCGGCGAAGTTCTCTCCGTAGGAGAGCGATTTCGCGCCGGCGATCGACCACGGTGGCCGCCGCCGCACCGAGATGCCCAGGTCAGCGCTTCGGACCCGCACTCCGTCGCGGCGTTCGCGGAGCACCGCCGACGGAAACGGCGAGACCGAGATGTCGAGGAGACTGCGGGTGTAGATGATCCGCAGGGCGCCTGTCGACTCGAAGACTCGTTCCCGGACCGGGGTGAGGTCGGGCTCGGGCAGACCGATGATCGCCGCCGAACGGGACAGCCGGGCCAGATGTTCGTCGAGCAGCCATGGCCCGGACCGGCGCAGGTGCACGGTTTCGAAAACGCCGTCGCCGAGCAGGTCGGTGGGCGCGACAAGGATCCGCTCGTTCACCCGAACTATGCTCGTCTGGTGTCCGCCACATCGCTAGCCGCCATGCTCCGCGAGCGGGGCCTGCGACTCACCCCACAGCGCCAGCTGATCCTTGAAGCGGTGCACGAGCTCGGTCATGCGACCCCCGAGTCGGTGCACAATGCGGTCCGTGAGCGGGCCGCCGGGGTCAACATCACCACGGTCTACCGGACCTTGGAACTGCTCGAAGAGCTCGGGTTGGTCAACCACACCCATCTGTCGCACGGTTCGCCGACCTATCACGCGGCCGGCGAGGATCAGCACGTCCATCTGGTGTGCCGGGCGTGCGGTTCGATCGCCGAGGTCGATCCGGCGGTGATGGCGCCGGTGACCGATCGCCTGCTGCACGAGCGCGCCTTCCGGGTCGATGTGGGGCACGTCTCGCTGTTCGGAGTCTGCGGTGACTGCAAGGAGGCCGAGTGACCACCGTCATGGTCGAGGACCTGGAGCCGGGTTCGGCGGATGCCGGGGTGCCGGCGCACTTCGGTGACCCGATGCGTGAGCAACGGCTGCTGGAGACGGGTGTCGGCCTGGTCGACAGGTCGAACCGTGAGGTGATCGCGGTGCCCGGCGAGGAGCGGGCGAGCTGGCTGCACACGCTGACCACCCAGCACCTGTCGACGCTGGGTGCCGACCAGGGCAGCGAGCTGCTGGTCCTCTCGCCGAACGGGCATGTGGAGCAGCACGCGTACGTCACCGAGGACGGCACGACGGCGTGGCTGGACACCGAGCCGGGCGCCGGTGCGGGCCTGCTCAAATACCTGGAGATGATGCGGTTCTTCACCCGCGTCGAGCCCCGCGACGCCACCGCTGAGCTGGCGGTCCTCTCCCTTGTCGGCCCGGGCGCGGCAGACCTCTTCCCGGACCTCGCGGCCCCTCAGGTGGGCGCGGTGCCGGGTCCCAGGTTCGCCGCCGGGTCGGTCCCGGCCAGGGCGACGAGCCTTTATTCGGTACGGGCGTACGAGGGCGGCCTGGCACGCCGGGTGCCGCTCGGCGTCGACCTGCTGGTGCCGAGGTCGAGCAGGGACGCGGTGATCGAGCGGCTCGGTGTGCAGCGGGCCGGCCTCTGGGCCTACGAGGCGGTCCGGGTCGCGCACCGCGTGCCGAGGCTGGGCTGGGAGACCGATCACCGGACCATCCCGGCCGAGATCGAGCTGATGGCGCCGGGCGTCCATCTGGACAAGGGTTGTTACCGGGGTCAGGAGACGGTCGCCCGGGTGCACAACCTGGGCCGCCCGCCCCGCCGCCAGGTTCTGCTCCACCTGGACGGGGTGGCCACCGATCACCCGCCGGCTCGTGGTTCGGCGGTCGAGCTGGATGGCCGGGCGGTCGGTTTCGTCGGCACCGCGGTTCGTCATCACGAGCTGGGCATGGTCGCTCTGGCGGTCCTGAAGCGCAATGTGCCGGATGATGCCCGTCTGACCGTGGGGGAGTCGGCGGCCGCCATCGACCCGGAATGAGTCATGGCAGGATGCGGGCATGACCGGGACTGTGATCACCGTCGCCCCGACCGGCGCGGAGAGCAAGAAGGTGGATGCGCCGGCCCTGCCAGTGACCCTGGCCGAGCTGACCACCACCGCCAAGGAGTGCGAGGCGCTGGGCGCTTCGATCGTTCATGTCCACATCCGGGACGATGAGGCCCGCCCGACCCTCGATCAGGGCCGGCTGCGTGCCACGGTCGCCGGGTTGCGGGAGTCGACCGGCCTGATCGTGCAGCTGTCCTCGGGCGGCTCGGTGCACGATCCGGAGGCGGACCGGCTGGCTGTTCTGGACGCGGCGCCGGAGATGGCGTCCTGCACGATGGGCACCGTCAACTTCGGTGACGACGTGTTCCTGAACCGCTGGGAGTTCATCGTCGAGCTGCACACCCGCATGCAGGAGCGCGGGATCGTGCCGGAGTACGAGATCTTCGACCTGGGCCAGCTCACCAGTCTGCAGCGCCTGCTCGGGAAGTACGGCCTGCCGTTCGGTGGCCACGTGCACGTCGACCTGGTGATGGGTGTGCCGGGCGGGATGCCCGGCACTGCGGCCGCGCTGGTCGCCTGCGAGCAGGTGATCCGTGACCTGCCGGCGGGCACCACGTTCTCGGCGACGGGCATCGGCCGCAGCACCCTGCCGGTGATGCTGGCGTCGCTGTCGGCCGGCGGGCACCTGCGGGTCGGCATGGAGGACACCCTGACGTACGCCAAGGGCCGTGCCGTCGAGTCGAACATGCAGCTGGTGGCCCGTGCCGTCGGGTTCGCCCAGCTCGCCCAGCGCCCGCCGCTGACCCCGGCCCAGGCCCGTGAGCTGCTCGGAGTGCCGGCCCGATGATCGTCGCCGAAGTGGTCCGGTCGGGTTTCGTGGAGAGCGTCCACCACGGTGTCGTCGCCATCCACGGTCAGCCCGGCTTCGGCGCCGTGGACACGCCGTTCTTCCCCCGCTCGTCCAACAAGCCGCTGCAGACCGTGGGCCTGCTGACCGCCGGGCTGGTCCCGCGCGAGGAGGCCGACCTCGCCCTGATCAGCGCCAGTCACGACGGCGAACCGTTCCACGTGGAACGTGTGCACGCCATCCTGGCCGCGGCCGGGCTCGGACCGGAGGCGCTGCGCTGCCCGGCCGACCTGCCGCTGGGCGAGACGGCGCGGCGCGACTGGCTCCGCGGTGGCGGCGAGCCCGAGCGCATCCTGATGAACTGCTCCGGCAAACATGCCGGCTTCCTCGCCACCTGCGTGGTCAACGGCTGGCCGCTGGAGTCGTACCTGGAGGTCGACCACCCGTTGCAGAAGACGCTCGCCGACGCGGTGAGCCGCCTGTCCGGTGAGCCGATCGCCGCGCTCGGGGTGGACGGGTGCGGCGCGCCGATCTTCGCGATCTCCCCGAACGGGCTGGCCCGCGCGTTCCTGCGCCTGGTCGAGGCCGAGCCGGGCACCCCGGAACGCCGGGTGGCCGACGCGATGCGGGCGCACCCGGAGCTGGTGGCGGGCACCGGGTCGGAGGACACCGTGCTGATGGGCGCGGTGCCCGGCCTGATCGTCAAGCGGGGCGCCGACGGCGTGCACGCGGCCGCTGTGGCCGGGGCGGGAGCGGTCGCGCTGAAGATCTCGGACGGGTCGGCGCGGGCGCGCGTACCCGTGCTGCTTGCTGCCCTGCGCCGTCTCGGCCTGGACGTTCCGGACCTGCCGGAGGTCGTTCTCGGTGGTGGCCGCCCGGTGGGCGAGGTTCGCGCGGCCTTCTGAGCCCCTAAGGGGGCGACTTCAGGGGTGACTCGGTTCACGCTAGCTTTTGCAAGCATTCTGCTTGCAGGAGCTAGCACCCCGGGCTAACGTCGAAGCATGGCCACGCCAAAGGACCTGCCCGAGGACATCGGAACCTTCATTCGAGACCTCCGGCAGACCGCGAAGATCTCGCTCCGGCAGCTCGCCGACAAGGCCGGGGTGAGCAACCCCTACCTGAGCCAGATCGAGCGTGGCCTGCGAAAGCCGAGCGCCGAGGTGCTACAGCAGATTGCCAGTGCCTTGCGAGTGTCGACGCCCGCGATGTATCTGCGGGCCGGGCTGCTCGATGGTGAGGGCCAGCAGGGCGTGCTGGCCGCCATCGCGGTCGACCCGGAGCTCACGATCGCGCAGAAGCAGTCCCTGACGCAGATCTACGAGACGTTCCGCAACGAGAACGCACGAACCGAGCACGCGCGAACAACGCAGCCCGCCGAAGACGCTGAGGAGCAGAAATGACCGAGCAGACCAAGACCAAGATTCCCGCCCCCCTCTACGCCGCCGCCGGCGCCGGTGACGCCGCCTACGAGCAGCTCCGCAAGCTGCCGGCCGTGCTCAACGAGCTGAGCGACCGTGCCGCCGCCTCCCTGAAGGCGTACAACGAGCAGGCCGGCACCAAGGCCGCCGAGTTCGGCACCAAGGCCCAGGAGCTGCGCGGCAAGGCCCAGGAGACCGACTTCGTGGCCCTGCGCGACAGCGCGGCCACCGCCGCGGTCAACTTCGCCCAGGTCGCCCAGGAGCGCGCCATCGCCGTCTACAACGAGCTGGTCGCCCGCGGCGAGCGCGTGGTCGGCACCGGTGTGGTCGAGGCCGCCGACGTGGTCAACTCCGACATCGAGGCGACCGAGCAGCCGAAGGCCGTCGAGGAGGCGAAGGCTGTCGAGGCCGCCGTCGAGGAGGCGAAGGCTGTCGAGGCCGCGCCGAAGCCGCGCAAGCGCGCCAAGCCGGCCGCGTCCGCTGAGTGATCCGACACTGATCCGTTCATGACCGCGGGCCCCGGCGTTTGCCGGGGCCCGCGGCATAGACTCTTCCTCATGGTCTCGACCGTGCCGCCCTACCTGTATGTCGTCCTATGGATCAACGTCGCCTTCATGCTCCTGTCCATGGGAGTCCAGGCGGTCGCGCTGATCCACTGCCTGACCCAGCGCGGCCCGGCGTTCCAGGCCCTCGGCACACTTCCGAAAGGCGCGTGGGCCGGCATCCTGGCCGTCCTCCTGGTGCTCAGCGGCTTCCTCTACAACACGCTGCTGATCAGCATGATCGGCATCGCCGCCGCGCTGATCTACCTGCTCGACGTCCGTCCCGGCCTCAAGGACATCTCGGACGGCAAGGGCTTCTGGTGATGCGGTTCGGCCCGCCTCCTCCGGATGGCGGGCCGCGCCTTCAGCGCGTCGATCGGACCGGGCCCCGGACCGGTCGCCCGACGCTGCCGGGCCCGGCCACCGAGTTGATCACCCTTCCTTCGGGTGTGCGGGTGGAGCAGCTCACCACCGGCACCGGCGACCCGGTCACGGTGTTCGCCCACGGGCTGGCCGGTGACATCGCCGGCACCCGGCCACTGGGCAGCGCGGTCATCGGCCGCCGGGTGTTCTTCCACTTCCGTGGGCACGGCCGGTCCGACGTGCCACCCGGCCCGTGGTCCTTCGGTGATCTGGCCGCCGACCTGGGTGCCGTCGCCGATGCGGCGGGCGCCACCCGGGCGCTGGGCGTCAGCATGGGTGCGGCCGCGCTCTGCCGCCTGCTCGCCACCGATCCCGGCCGCTTCGAGCGGGTCGTCCTCTATCTTCCGGCGCCGCTCGACGGGGTTCGCTCGGCCGCGTCCGTGCAGCGCCTGGAGCGTCTGCTGGCCTCCGTCGAGTCCGGTGAGGCCGCGATGATCGCCGACGCCGTCGAGCGGGAGATCCCGCCGTCGGTCCGCAACACCCCGGCCGGCTGGAGTTTTCTGCGGCAGCGAGTCGACCAGTTGCAGCGCGACGGGCTGGCGCCGGAGATCGAGTCGGTGTGGTCCGCCCCGGCGCTCGCCGAGGAGCGGCAGCTCAAGGATTTCCGGGGGCAGGCGCTCGTGATCGGCTGCGTCGGGGACGAGACGCATCCGGTGGCCTGGGCGGAGCGGATCGCCGGGCTGCTTCCCGGCACTGAGCTGGAAGTGTTCGACAGACCGGCGATTCTGTGGAGCAATCGGGCCGCCCTACGGGACCGGATCTCGGAGTTTCTGAACCGCCCTTATGTCCGAAAGCCGTAACTTTTCTGGCCCTCGACCCGGTGAAGCGTACGTGCGTTTGTCCCCTAAGACCGTCTTTCTCGCTTTGCTGGTTGTCGGACTCCCGTTCGCGGTAGTGGCCGGCTGGGCGCTGGGCGCTCCGGCCGCACGGAAGGCGAACATCGGCGCCTCCGCGCTCGGCAGCCCCCTCGGCGGCGACGGCGCCTTCGGTTCGGCCCCCGGACACCGCCCGGGCGGCGCGGCTGCCGCCCCGGCCCGGCCGCGGACCACCGCAGACCCGGCCAGTTCCCCGGTGCCGGCGGCCGGACCCAGCACGGTCACCGCCACGGTCACGGTCGTCCGTACCGCCGACCCGACCCGCCCGGTCGAATCCACCGACCCGCCGCTGTTCACCGACCCGCCGGTGCCGACGCCGACGCAGGTCTCCGGCTCGCCCGACGATCCGTTCGAGTTCCCGCTGGACCCGAGCGCCACGCCGGAGTTCCCGTTCCCGCCGGCGATGCCGTCCGACCAGATCGTGGGCTTCGAACGCTTCCGCTACTGGCGCCGCTGACCCGGCCCACCTTTCCGGCTGGCTCTCACCGCTGTCGCGCGCTTCGGGAGACAGCGGTGAGAGCCAGCCGGGCGGGCCTGGCGCTGTCCGTACTGGAACTCGGGCTCTAAGCTCCCGGAACGTGAGCGGTGATCTGAGTGAGACCCGGCCGGTGACGGCCTTTCGTGAGTTCGCCACCGGGGCAGGCCTGCTCGGGCGCGGGCTCGGCCTGGTCCTGCGCAGCCCCCGGCTGCTCCTTCTCGGACTGTTGCCGGCCCTGCTGTCCGGCGTCCTCTACATCGTCGGGCTGGTCTTCCTGGTCCGCTACCTGCCTGAGCTCTCGGCACAGGCCACCTGGTTCGCCGACGACTGGTTCGCCGACGACTGGGCCGCCTGGCTGCGTGGCACCATCCGGGTGATCGGCGGGATCGCGGTGCTCGGGTTCGGGCTGCTGCTGTCGGTGCTCACGTTCACCGCGGTGACCCTGCTGATCGGCGACCCGTTCTACGAGAAGATCTCCGAACTCGTCGAGGACCGGTTCGGCGGCGTGCCCGACGCGGTCGACGTCGGCCTTCTGCGGAGCCTGCGCCGCAGCCTCGTCGACTCCCTCAAACTGGTCGGCATCTCGATTCTGGTCGCCATCCCGCTCTTCCTGCTCGGGCTGATCCCGGTGGTCGGCCAGACGGTGGTTCCGGTGCTGGCCGGGGCGGCCGGTGGCTGGCTGCTCGCCCTCGAGTTGACCGGAGTCCCGTTCCAGCGTCGTGGCCAGCGTCTGCGTCACCGCCGGGTGGCTCTGGCCGGCAACAAGCCGTTGACGCTCGGGTTCGGGGCGGCGGTCTTCGCCACGTTCCTGGTCCCGCTCGGCGCGGTCTTCCTGATGCCGGCCGCCATCGCGGGTGCGACCCTGCTGGCCCGGCGCTCCCTGAACAAGCCGATCACCATCACCACCACCGCCTCCCTGTAGCTCGCCCGGGCCGAGGGGGATAGCAGGCCGGGCCGAGGGCTGGGGGAGCGGTCGGGCCGCGGTTCCGACGCGTCCCGGTAGCCGCGGCAGTCGGGACGGCCGGGATGCGGTCGGCCGGGCCGGGGAGCGTTCGGGCTACGGTTTCCGGGTGGAGATCGAACTGGTTGAGGGTGACATCACGGTTCAGCGGGTCGACGCGATCGTCAACGCGGCGAACTCGTCGCTGCTCGGCGGGGGCGGGGTGGACGGCGCGATCCACCGCAAAGGCGGGCCGGACATCCTTGCCGAGACCCGGATGTTGCGGGCTTCGAAGTATGGGCGCGGGCTGCCGACCGGGCAGGCGGTCGCGACCACCGCCGGACGGCTTCCGGCCCGGTGGGTGGTGCACACGGTCGGGCCGGTCTTCAGCGCCGACGAGGACCGGTCGGAGTTGCTGCGGTCCTGCTACGCCAACTCGCTGCGGGTCGCCGACGAGCTCGGTGCGGAGTCGATCGCGTTTCCGCTGATCTCGGCCGGGATCTACCGGTGGCCGGTCGACGACGCGGTTCGTCAGGCGCTCACGGTGCTCCGGGCGGCCGAGCCGGCGCATCTCCGGACGGCGACTCTCGTGCTGTTCGGCGCCGACACGGCCGCGACTGCGCGCCGGGTCGCCGCTGCCTGAATGCGGGACGGCCGCGACTGCCCGCCGGGTCGCCGCCGCCTGAATCCGGAACGGCCGCGGATCCAGGACCGGGCGCCCCGGCAGAGCCAGGCTCCGGACGCGGCGCCCGACCGTGCCAAGCCCGGGTGAGGGTGTCCCGATCGATCAGGCGGAGGTGCGGATGATCAGTTCGGTCGGGAGGATTATCGCCGGGTCGATCTCGGGGTCGCCGGCGATCAGGCGCAGCATCTGGCGGGCCATCACCCGGCCGGCCTCGGCGATCGGCTGGCGGACCGTGGTGAGCGGCGGATCGCTGTAGCGGCTGATCTCGAAGTCGTCGAAGCCGATCACCGCGACGTCATCCGGCACCCGCCGGCCGGCGTTGCGCAGGGCCTGAAGGGCGCCGTGCGCCATCAGGTCGGAGGCGGCGAACACGGCGTCGAGATCCGGGTCCTGGTCGAGGAGGGCGCGCATCGCGGTGACGCCTGATTCGCGGGTGAAGTCGCCGGCCGCGACCAGGGACGGCAGCCCGGCGGCCTGGAGGGTCTCGCGGTAACCGGTGAGGCGTTCGAGGCCGGCCACCATGTCCTGTGGTCCGGCTATCGTCGCGATCCGCCGGCGGCCGGAAGTGATCAGGTGTTGGAGGGCGGCTGCGACACCGCCGGCGTGATCGACGTCCACGTAGGGCACCGGTGGGTCGGCGAGCATCGGGCGGCCGGAGCAGATGACCGGGATGCCGCGGCGGGCCAGCAGGCCGGGCAGCGGGTCGGCGCCGTGGATGGAGGCGAACATGACGCCGTCGACGTGGCCGGCCACGGCGTACCGCTCGACCCGGTGGTATCCGGCGGCCGAGCCGGCCATCATCAGCACCAGTTGCTTGTCGGCGGCTTCCAGCTCGGAGCCGACGCCGCGGATGATGGCCGGGAAGAACAGGTCGTCGGAGAAGACCCGGTTCGCGGTTTCCGGGAGGATCAGCGCGATCGAGTCGGTCTGCCTGGTCACGAGGCTGCGGGCGGCCTGGTTCGGCACGTAGCCGAGCTCGTCGACGGCCCGGTTGACCGCCTCGCGGATGGCGACGGCGACCGTGGTGGAGCCGTTGACGACGCGGGACACCGTCGCCCGGGACACCCCGGCTCGACGGGCAACCGCTTCCAGGGTGGGCCGTTCCCGCGTCGTCACTAAAGGGCTCCTATTCCAGGCCGTTACGCCGGATCACCTCGCGGTACCACTTCGCGCTGTCCTTGAGCACACGCTGTTGCGTCGTGTAGTCGACGTGCACGATACCGAAGCGTTTCGCGTACCCCTCGGCCCATTCGAAGTTGTCCATCAATGACCACGCGAAGTAGCCCCGGAGGTCGACGCCGGCGGCGAGGGCGTCGTGGCAGGCGCGCAGGTGGGCGTCGACGTACTCGATGCGCAGCGGGTCGTGGACGCCTTCCGGGTAGGCCGCGCCGTTCTCGGTGATCATCAGCGGGGTGCCCGGGTAGTCACGGTGGATGCGGGTGAGGAGCCGGGTCAGCGACGCCGGCTCGATCTGCCAGCCCATGTCGGTGACCGGGCCGACCGGCTTGCGGAAGGCGATGCCCTCGCTGCCCGGGTAGTCGAGGGCGGCCGGCTGGCCGGGTTTCGCCGACACGTACGACGGGGTGTAGAAGTTGATCCCCAGCACGTCGATCGGGGCGTTGATGATCGCCTCGTCGCCGTCTTTGATGAACGACAGGTCGGTGATCCGGGAGATGTGCTCCAGCACGTCGGCCGGGTAGTGGCCGCGCAGCAGCGGGTCGAAGAAGATCCGGTTGGCGACGCCGTCGATGATCCGGGCGGCGTCGACGTCGGCCGGGTTCGCCGGGTCGAGCGGGGAGACCTCGCACGGGTTGAGCGTGATGCTGATGCTCCGCGCGCCGGCCGAGCGCAGTGCCCGGGCGGCGAGGCCGTGGGCGAGATTGAGGTGGTGCACGGCGGCCAGCGAGCCGGCCGGGTCCTGCCGGCCGGGGGCGTGGATGCCGTTGCCGTAGCCGAGGTAGGCCGAGCACCACGGCTCGTTCAGCGTGGTCCAGGTGCCGACGCGGTCGCCGAGGCGGCCGTAGACGACCTGCGCGTACTCGGCGAAGGCCTCGGCGGTCTCCCGCACCGTCCAGCCGCCGCGGTCCTCGAGCGTCTGCGGGAGGTCCCAGTGGTAGAGGGTGACGACCGGGTCGATGCCCTTGCCGAGCAGCTCGTCGGTGAGCCGGTCGTAGAAGTCGAGGCCACGGGTGTTGACCGGGCCGGTGCCGTCCGGGCGGACACGCGGCCAGGCGACCGAGAAACGGTACGCGCCGAGGTTGAGGTCGGCCATCAGGGCGACGTCCTCGGCATACCGGTGGTAGTGGTCGCACGCGACGTCGCCGGTGTGGCCTGCGTGGACCTTCCCCGGTGTACGGCTGAACGTGTCCCAGATGGACGGGCCGCGGCCGTCCTCCCTCGCGGCGCCCTCGATCTGGTAGGAGGCCGTGGCCGTCCCCCAGACGAAGCCTTCGGGGAAGGTGATCCCCGTCGAGGCCGGCTGCGCCGACGTGGACGTGACGGTTGCCGTCATGTCATCTGCTCCTGATGATCCGCCGAACTTAACCGGTTCATCTTACGGCCTGAGAGCGCTCCAACAAGGGTAAGGCCCTGGAACTTCAGCCGGTACGCAGCGCCTGGAAGAGACGAGGATCACCACTGAGCGCCAATTGGTCGGCTCGTTTGCGGCCCATCAGTGCCAGTTGGAGGTCGCTCACACTGCCCGTCGCCTTCGCCCGGGCGTGGTGATCGTCGCTGTCCAGGATCGTGCCGGTGTCGAGCAGGGCGATCCCCGCGCCGCGCAACCTGACGAACCACTCCTGCCCGGCATCCGTCCCGACCAGGTGCACGACACCGTGCAGATCGGTCGGGCCCTGGCGCTTGCCGGCCGGCAGCCATGTGTCCAGGATCTCGCTGACCCCGTCGGTCGCGAGTTTCGTCTCGATCGGGGTGGCCCGGCCCGCGGCCGACTCGGCGTCCCACCTGTGCACCGAGACCTCGTGCGCCATCCGGCGGTCCCAGAACCCGGCCCGTTTCGGCTGGGGCGCCCAGTTCCACGCCGGGAAGTCCGGATCGAGCGCCTCCAGCGTCTCGATCGTGCCGGTCAGCTCACGGCGCAGCACGTCGAGCGTCTCCGGCCAGTCGGTCGCCGGTAGCGCCGGCGCGAACTCCGGAAGCGAGGTGACCCCACGGGTCACCGTGTTGCGCACCCAGTGCAGCACCTCGGTGACGTGGTGGGCGAGGTCGGCCACGGTCCAGTCCGGGCAGCCGGGGATGGCCGGCTCGGGGCCGGTCTCGGCGACGGCGTCCCAGAGCGCCGGCCCGTCGGCGCGCAGCGCTGCGAGCCAGAAATCCTTCGTCGCGTGCAACCTGTTCATCGCAGTCGTCTCCCCGCTCGCCGGACCGCCGGTGAACCTTCCCCCGGGTGGACCTTAGGGTTGGCGTCGTGACTGATACCCCTTCGGCCCCGGAGAGATTCCTGTCGGCGTACACGACGCTACGCCTCGGCGGGCCCGCAGGCACAGTGACCACCGCGGTCCATACGGACGAGGCGGTCGGCGCGGTGCGTTCGGCGTCGGCAGCCGGGCGGCCGCTGCTCGTGCTCGCCGGCGGCAGCAACGTGGTGATCGGCGACGACGGCTTCGACGGCGAGGTGCTGCTGCTGCGCACCCGGGGCGTCGAGGTCACCGATGAGGACGCCTCCGGCGTCCTGGTGCGGGTCGCGGCCGGCGAGCCCTGGGACGATTTCGTGTCGTACGCGGTGGGCGCCGGCCTGTCCGGTGTCGAGTGCCTCTCCGGCATCCCCGGTGCGGCCGGCTCCACCCCGATCCAGAACGTCGGGGCGTACGGCCAGGAGGTCGCGCACACCATCGAGGCGGTGCACGCCTACGACCGCCGGGCCGACGCGATCCGGGTGATGACCCCGCAGGAGTGCGGCTTCGGCTACCGGACCAGCGTCTTCAAGCACGACGACCGTTACCTGGTCACCGCGGTCGACTTCCGGCTGCCCCGGTCGGTGGAGTCGGCCCCGATTCGCTACGCCGAACTGGCCCGTTCGCTGGGCGCCGAGGCGGGCGACCGGGTCCCGCTGCGCCAGGCCCGGGACACCGTGCTCAAGTTGCGCGCCGGCAAGGGCATGGTGCTCGACCCGGAGGACCGTGACACCTGGTCGGTCGGCTCGTTCTTCACCAACCCGGTGGTGCCCGCCGCCGTGCTGGCGAGCATCGGCGAGGCGCCGCACTGGCCGGCCGAGGACGGTCTGGTGAAGCTTCCGGCGGCCTGGCTGATCGAGCACGCCGGTTTCCCGAAGGGTTTCGCCGGGGACGGTGTGGCCATCTCCGGCAAGCACACGCTCGCGCTCACCAACCGGGGTGCCGGCACCACGGCTGCGCTGCTCGACCTGGCCCGGACCATCCGGGACGGGGTCCGGGCGAGGTTCGGTGTCGAGCTGCACCCGGAGCCGGTGCTGATCAACTGCGCGGTCTGACGGGGCTCACTGCCACCCGAAGACCTGCGTGTAATAAGGAGTGCCGTCGACGGCGAAGGCCACCCCGGCGCCGAACGACTTGGCCTTGCAGTTGAGGATGTTGCGCCGGTGCCCGGGGCTGGCCATCCACGCCTCCATCACCTCGGGGGCGCTCCGGTAGCCCCAGGCTATGTTCTCCCCGGCCGGCTGCTGGTAACCGGAATCCTCGCTGCGGTCGACGAAGGTCGAGCCGTCCCGCCAGACGTGGCTGAACAACCGGGTCCGGGCCATGTAGTTGCTCTGCCGCAGGGAAGCGGTGACCAGGTGCCCGTCGACGGTGAGCGCGGGACAGCCGGCCTCCTTACGTTCCTCGTTGGTCAGCCGGACCACCTGCACCATTACGGTGCGGGCCCGGATCTGGACCGGGGTCAGTGAAGGCGTGGTCGTCGGGGTGGCCGTGACGGTCGGTGGCGGGGTCTCCTGAGGTCCGTTAGCCAGAGCCGGTGCGGAGAGCGCGAACAGCGCGGGCGCCGCCGCGAGCGCGGCGACACGTCGTACCACCAGGTCGAACACAGGTGCCTCCCGGATACGCATTGACCGGGCGCCTATCGCCCGTCACGGTTATCGCACCCCGTTGCTCGCGGCGTGTCACATCTTTCGCGGAACGGACGATAAGCCGTACGAGAAATGTCAGGCTGTAGGGATGTCCCGGTCGGGCCTGCGGGTTATCCGGGGTTTGAACGGTCACAGCGGATCCTTGCGGACCGGCTCGGACCCCGTCACCCGGCGCTAGACTGTCACTGTCCGTAAATAGGCGGTGACATCACGCTATATGGTGGTTTTGCGCCGCCAGCGCGGGTTAGGGACAGGGTGAGCCAACGATGAGTCGCCTACTCGTGGTCGAGGACGACCCGGACATCGCACTCGCTCTCCGGTTGCTGTTCAGCCGGGCCGGATATGAGGTGGCGCACGCCGCCGACGGCCGCTCCGGGCTGAAAGAGGCCTACGCCGAACACCCCGACCTGGTGGTGCTCGACGTCGGCCTGCCGGAGATGGACGGCTGGCAGGTGCTGGAGCGGCTGCGCGACGTCTCGGATGTGCCGGTGCTGGTCCTCACCGCTCACGGCCAGGAGGCGGAGAAGGTGCGCGGCCTGCGGGGCGGCGCCGACGACTACCTGACCAAGCCGTTCGCCAACAACGAACTGCTGGCCCGGGTGGAGGCGCTGCTGCGGCGCTCGTCCTCCGGGCAGAACAGCTGGGCCAGTCAGGTCTACGACGACGGCCTGGTGCACCTCGACCCGACCAAGCGCCGGGTGTATGTCAAGGGTGAGGAGAAGCGCCTCACTCCGACCGAGTTCCGCCTGCTCAACGCGCTGGTACGACATGCCGGCGCGGTCCTCTCGCCGAACCAGCTGCTGACCCAGGCCTGGGACGACCCGACCGGCATCGGCCAGGAACGGGTCAAGTTCGCGGTGCTGCGGCTACGGCGCAAGCTCGGCTGGTCCGACCCCGACGAGTCACCGATCGAATCGGTCCGCGGGTTCGGCTATCGCTACCGCCGCCCGGGCGGGGAGTCCTGAGCCGCCCCGTTCCAGGCGGGGAGTCCTGAACATTCCGGCGTACCGGGCGATCTTCTCAGTTGGTGCCCCGAGGGGTCGATGAGGGCAGTGAAGCCGAGCAGGAGGTAGCAAGTCGTGGAAGACCTTGGCGAGATCGTTGGCGAATTCCTCATGGAGAGCCACGAGAACCTGGACCAGATCGACCGGGACCTCGTCAGCCTTGAACAGGAACCGGGCTCGCGTGACCTGATCTCCCGTATCTTCCGGGCGATCCACACGATCAAGGGCACCAGTGGGTTCCTGGCCTTCTCCCGCCTGGAGAAACTGGCGCACGCCGGTGAGTCCCTGCTGTCCCGGCTCCGTGACGGCGTCCAGCCGGTCACCCCGGAGACCATCACCGTCCTGCTGCTCTGCATCGACGGCGTCCGGTCCATCCTGTCCTCGATCGAGGAGAACGGGTCCGAGGCCGAGGTCGACATCGAGAGCATGATCGTCCGGATCAAGGCGCAGATGGACGCGCCGACGGACGGCGCCGCTGCTCCGGCCGCTGCCGCGCCCGCCGCCGAGGCCGCCCCGGCCGCCGAGGCGGAGGCCCCGGCGAGTGTCGAGCAGGACGCTGCGGCCGCCCGTCCGGCCCCCGAGCCGGTCACCGACCAGCGCCAGCCGCTGGGCCAGATGCTCGTCGACGCCGGCGCGGCACAGGCCGCCGACGTCGCCTCGGCGCTCCAGCAGCAGATCGAGGGCGACGAGCGCAAGCTCGGCACGATCCTGCTCGAGGAGGGCAAGGCGGCGCCCACCGCGGTCAGCGAGGCGCTCCAGTCGCAGGCCCCGAAGCGGAGCATCGCCGACAGCGCGATCCGGGTCGACGTCGACCTGCTCGACACCCTGATGAACATGGTCGGTGAGCTGGTGCTGGCCCGGAACCAGCTGGTCCGTGGCGTGATGGAGATCGGCGACTCCGGTCTGGTCCGCAGCGCCCAGCGGCTCGGCATGATCACCAGTGAGCTGCAAGAGGGCATCATGAAGACCCGCATGCAGCCCATCGAGCACATCTGGTCCAAGCTTCCCCGAGTCGTCCGGGACCTGAGCAACTCGCTCGGCAAGCAGGTCGCGCTCGTGATGGAGGGCAAGGAGACCGAACTCGACCGGAGCCTGCTGGAGGCGGTCAAGGACCCGCTGACCCACCTGGTGCGTAACGCGGTCGACCACGGCATCGAGGAGCCGGAGCGGCGGATCGCGTCCGGCAAGGACCCGGAGGGCACCCTCACCCTCCGCGCGTACCACGAGGGTGGGCACGTCGCGGTCGAGGTCGCCGACAACGGCGCCGGCCTGAACGTCGAGCGGATCGCGCAGAAGGCCGTGGAGAACGGGCTGCTCCGGCCGGAGCAGATCCCGAACATGGACAAGCGCGACATCATGGCGATGGTCTTCCAGCCCGGCTTCTCCACCGCCGCGAAGGTCACCAACGTCTCCGGCCGCGGCGTCGGCATGGACGTGGTCAAGACCAACATCGAGAACATCGGCGGCGCGGTCAGCGTCGACTCGACACCCGGCGAGGGCACCGTCTGGCGCCTCACCATCCCGCTGACGCTGGCGATCATCCAGGCCCTGACCGTCGACTGCGCCGACCAGCGTTACGTCGTCCCGCAGGTCGCGGTGCTGGAGCTGGTCTTCATCGACGGCAACACCACCAAGGTCGAGTACGCCTCCGGCGCCCCGGTCTACCGGCTGCGCGGCAAGCTGCTCCCACTGGTCCGCCTGGACCGGGCCCTCGGCCTGGAAGTCGGCGGCGACCAGGGCGTCTACATCATGGTGCTACAGGCCGACGGCCGCCGGTTCGGCCTGGTCGTCGACCGGGTGCTGAACACCGAAGAGGTCGTCGTCAAAGCCCTCAACACCAGATTCAAGGACATCGGGTTGTACGCCGGAGCCACCATCCTGGGCGATGGCAAGGTGGGTCTGATCCTGGACGTGTCCTCGCTGGCCCGCCGCTCGCACCTGGCTGTCGACTCGGAACGCGAGACGGTCGCCGACAAGCGCGGTCAGCAGGGTGGCGGCACCGAGCGCCTGCTGGTCACCGCGGTCGGCGAGCGCCGGGTGGCGATCCCGCTGGACACGGTGACGCGGCTGGAGGAGTTCCCGCGCGACCGGATCGAGCACGCCGGCTCCCGCGAGGTGGTCCAGTACCGCGGCCAGATCCTGCCCCTGGTGCGCCTGTCGCACCTGCTCGGGGCGTACGGCGAGGAGCTGGAGGGCGACACCGTGTCGGTGGTCGTCTACAGCGAGGGCGGCAAGAGCGTGGCCCTGGTCGTGGACCGGATCGTGGACATCGCCGAGAACTCGACCACCGCACGCCGCGACGCGGAGGAGGACGGCCTGGTCGGCACCGCCGTGATCCAGCAGCGGGTGACCGAGCTGCTCGACGTGCGCCGGGCCATCCTCGCCGCCGACCCGAACTTCTACAGCGATTCGATGGACGACATGCTGGTGGAGGCCTGACATGGCGAGTCGTCAGTTCGCCACCTTCGAGGTGGATGGCCAGCTCTTCGGGGTCGAGGTGCATACCGTGCAGGAGGTTCTCTCCTACAACGAGTACACCCCGGTTCCGCTGGCGCCACCCGCGGTCGGCGGCCTGTTCAACCTGCGTGGTCAGGTGATCGCCGCGGTGGACCTGCGAGTGCAGCTGGGCCTGGCCCGGCAGGCGCTCCAGGGTCCGGTCATGAACGTCATCCTGCGCGGGGACGGGGAGCCGGTGTCACTGCTGGTGGACAAGATCGGCGAGGTGGTCGATCTCGACGACGAGACCTTCGAGCCCCCACCGGACACGCTCAGCGGTCCCACGAGGGAGCTCGTGGTGGGCACGTTCAAGCTGGACGGGCGGTTGATGCTGGCTCTCGACGTCAACCAGGCCGTCGATACCTACCGCGCTACGAACTGATGTACAGCCTGGTCAGCGCCCCCGTGCTGGGCTTCGACCTGACTCGCCTGGAGGGCGGGTCGGCCGCGGCCGAGGTGATGCTGCGCGCCCTGCGCCTCCAGAGCGGAGACCTGCCGGTACTCGCCGAGCGCCTGCCCGACGAGAACGTCCGCGGCCCGCTCTGGGTCGAGGTGGAGTCCGCCGCGCGGCGGATGCCCACCCTCAAGGGCATGTCGAAGGACGACCCGGCCGGAAACCTCGCATTGGTCGAACGCGCGCCGATCGGGTCGGTCGACGCGCTGCTGACCTGTCTGCGCTACGACGTGATGTCGTGGACCTGGGAGGGCACCGGCCGGGACGCGCGGCAGAGCGAGGACGCGGCCGCGGCCACCGCCCTGCTCTGTGACGCCGCGGTCGCCAGCTACCTGCGTGAGGTGCTCGACGAGGAGACCCGCCGCCGGCTCGGCGCCGGGTGGGTCTCGGCGGTGCGCAAGCTGCCGGCCGGGCCACCCATCGACATGGGGCCGCACCACTACACGGTGTCGGCCCTGCTCGACCGGCTACGCACGCTGCGGCCGGAGGACCGGCTCCGGGTCTCCTCCGCAGCCGACGACGCCCGGCGCAACACCGCCGGCTGGTCGCCCGCCGTGCATTCGGCGTCCTGGGCGGCGTATCTCTCCGATCGGGTCCGTACCGCGGCCGCAGCGCAGATGCTGTTGGTGCAGGCCGTGGACACGGCCGGGATTCCGCTGGCAGATCGTGCCGGCGGGGTCTGGAACATGCTCAGCGGTGCCGTTCAGGCGCTGGTGGTGCGCGATTTGCTGGACACCGCCACGGCCCACCGGCTGCTCGCTCCGGTGGTCGCGGCGCTCGGCCCGGCCTGGCTCGGTTGAAGGGAGTGGTCGAATGATCTCGGTTCTCGTCGTCGACGATTCCGTGGTGGTACGTCGGCTGATCGTCGATGCTCTCGGCGAAGCGCCGGGCATCCAGGTCGTCGGCACCGCCGCGAACGGTCTGCTCGCACAGGCGAAGATCGATCAACTCAAACCCGACGTGATCACGATGGACATCGAGATGCCACAGATGGACGGCATCGAGGCAGTCCGCGAGCTGCGCAAGCGGCACAACACCCCGGTGATCATGTTCAGCACGCTCTCGGCGGCGGGCGCGACGGCCACGCTCGAAGCGCTGTCCGCGGGCGCCACCGACTACGTGACCAAACCGAGCAACGTCGGCAAGCAGACCTGGATCGACGCGCTGACCCGGATGCACGGCACCGACGCCTGGAAGGCCGAGCTCACCAAGCACGGCTGGACCGACGCGTTCGTCA